>JAYWCF010000305.1:0-3134 GCA_043780715.1 Methylotenera sp.
GTATAAAAGTGTTATTTAACATTGTTAATTAATTTAAGCGTGCTGTTGACTAATAGTCGAATTAAAAACGTGCAGCGGCTACGCTAAAAATGCCCCAGCGAGTTGTGCGTGTGACGGATGATTTAGGCTTGAATGCATGCCTAGATCACCATCCCGAAAACTTTGCACATCAGCGTGAACACAGGCCATTTTCTAGCTCAACGTTTATGCAATTAAAAACGATAGAAAAAGAAAATGGCTGTGAATATAAGATTTTAATTATTGCAAAAAATCACTACAAAGATCTACTTGGATTTTTTAGCATCTTTTGGCATTTTATTGGGTGATTTGTTATCGGGCATTTTGCTTTTTGGATCAATGTTCATGTTTAAAACTCCTTAAAAAATGATTAGAAAATCTGCGCGTCAATCACTTAATTTGAATTTGATTTACAGATTTACAGATTTAGCCCATTCTAATAGCCTCAATAAAACCGTCTGTGCGGCAGCACACAAAACTTCAAATTAAGCTTCTTTTTTATAAAATTATTTAAGTTAATAAACCCATTTAAAAATAAACCTATATTTTTACTATATTTCCTACCGAACATATAAGTGCAATTGTTATGTTTATAATTGGTTTAATAAAAGTTAATTATTTTAAAAAATTGGATTAAGAATGGCCAAAGTAGCAAACCCAAAACAAAATCATTTGCTTGATGCCCTGCTAAAAGCCGAGTTTGATCGGTTATCACCTAACTTAGAGCTTATAGAGCTGCCTTTGGGTAAAGTGATGTACGAAGCTGGCGGGTTGCTGCAGCACGTTTACTTTCCCACTACCTCTATCATCTCATTGTTATATGTGATGGAAAACGGCGCTGCGGCCGAAATTGCCGTGGTGGGTAATGAAGGCATTTTGGGTATATCGCTATTTATGGGGGGCGAAACCACTTCTAGCCGCGCCATTGTGCAAAGTGCTGGCCATGCATATCGTTTGCAAGCGCAATTACTGAAAGATGAGTTTAATCGCAGCGGCCCAGTACAGCGTTTATTGCTGCGCTACACACAGGCATTAATCACACAAATGGCGCAAACAGCCGTGTGTAATCGTCATCATACGGTCGAGCAGCAACTTTGCCGCTGGTTATTGTTAAGTTTAGATCGACTAGCTTGCGATGAACTTACCATGACACAAGAGCTAATCGCCAATATGTTAGGCGTGCGCCGCGAAGGCGTAACCGAAGCAGCTGGCAGATTACAGCGCGATGGCGTCATTAATTATAGCCGTGGCCGTATTGCTGTGTTGGATAGAAAAAAATTAGAAAGCCGCAGTTGCGAATGTTACAAAGTGGTTAAAGCAGAGTTTGATAGGCTACTGCCCGCATTGCATGGCATTGCGACTTAATATTTGCAAATCTAAATTGGATTAAATTAAGTAGTTAAGCGTTATGTTCGTTAAAGCACAGACGATTTTTTGCAGGCGTGGATAATAATGGAAAAATCCGCAACTTAAATAGCTTTTTTAAGAAGGTTAACCCGCTGTGCAAAAAAAATTAATCCATACAAGCGACAAGCGCTCTAAAAGCACTGTTGCCTCAATCCATCAGGCTGTTAATCATGATGCTGACCTTCATGAACCCGTCATTATCGACGAACACGTTTACAAAGAAAAAATACGTGCTGAAATTGCGCTAAATTCGATTAGCGATGCCGTTATTTGCACCGATATTAATGGCCGTGTTGATTACCTGAATATTGCCGCAGAAAAAATTACAGGCTGGCTACGTGATGAGGCATACGGTCGCACAATTGATGAAATATTTAATATTATCAACGGCATCACACGCCTGCCTGCTATAAATCCCATTGATTGTGTATTGCAAACCGATAAACCACGTGGCTTACCACCCGACACGGTGTTAATCAAACGCGATGGTAGTGAAGTAGCGATTGAAGATTCAACCTCACCTATACACAATTGGGATGGCCAATTTACTGGTGTGGTGATTGTATTTCACGATGTAAGTGCCACTAAAGCCATGGCAAGCAAAATGGCGCATTTGGCACAGCACGATTTTTTAACCAATTTGCCCAACCGTATACTGTTAAACGACCGCATTGCGCAAGCCATTACGCTGGCCAATCGGCATCATACGCACGTGGCACTACTTTTTTTAGATTTAGATAATTTTAAGCATATTAACGATTCATTAGGCCATGCCACGGGCGATAAATTATTGCAATCAGTCACCGAGCGCTTAACAGAATGTGTGCGCGATAGCGATACCGTTAGCCGCCAAGGTGGTGACGAATTTGTTATTTTATTAGCAGAAACTAAAAGTAGCGAAGATGCCGCACTATCAGCACAAAAAATATTAGATGCAATGCAAGCAATGCACAGCATAGGCAAAAGTGAGTTGCATGTTACTACCAGCATAGGTATTAGTGTTTACCCTGCCGATGGCCTGGATGCAGAAACATTGCTTAAAAGTGCTGATACCGCCATGTATTATGCCAAAGAAAAAGGCCGCAATAATTATCAGTTTTTTATTGCCGAAATGAACACCCGTGCAATCGAACGTTTAATTATAGAAAGCAATTTAAAGCTAGCCTTAGAAAAACAACAATTTATTTTGTATTACCAGCCCAAGGTTAATTTAAACACTGGCCAAATGACGGGCGCAGAGGCTTTATTGCGCTGGCAACATGACGAATGGGGCGAGGTTGTACCCGATATTTTTGTGCCAATAGCAGAAGATTCTGGCTTGATAGTACCAATTGGCCGCTGGGTATTACGCCAAGCCTGCACGCAAGCCAAAATTTGGCAAGATGCTGGGCTGCAAGATATCACAATCGCCATTAATATATCGGCACAAGAATTTTTGCAAAAAGATTTTGTGGCAGGTGTGCGCGCAGTATTAATAGAAACAGGTTTAGAAGCCCAGTTTTTAGAGTTAGAAATTACCGAAAGCGTGTTGATGCACGATGCAGAATGCAGCAGAACGATTTTAATGCAACTGAAAAAAATGGGTATAAATCTGGCTGTGGACGATTTTGGCACGGGTTATTCTAGCTTAAGTTATTTGCAGCGCTTTCCCATTGATGTGCTTAAAATTGATCAATCCTTTGTGCAAAATATAGAATCTGCCAAAGATG
>JAYWCF010000306.1:0-3133 GCA_043780715.1 Methylotenera sp.
GGCATGTTGCCAAAAGGCCCTTTAGGCTATGCAATGGCTAAAAAAATGAAAGTGTATGCTGGCGACAAGCATGAGCACGCTGCACAACAACCAAAAGCACTGACTATTTAAGGTAGATGAAATGATTGGTAAATACAATTACGGTACAGGCCGCCGCAAAAGCTCAGTAGCGCGCGTGTTTTTAAAATCGGGTAAAGGCAATATCATTGTTAATGATAAGCCTGTTGATGAGTACTTCTCACGCGTGACTTCACGCATGATTTTACGTCAACCACTAGAGTTAACAAACAACACAGCCAGCTTTGATATTATGGTTAACGTAATCGGTGGCGGTGAATCTGGCCAAGCTGGTGCGGTTCGTCACGGTATTACACGTGCGTTAATCGACTATGATGCAGCGTTAAAAAGCGCATTGTCACATGCTGGTTTCGTTACACGTGATGCACGTGAAGTAGAGCGTAAAAAAGTGGGCTTCCGCAAAGCGCGTCGTCGTAAACAATTCTCTAAACGCTAATTTATTTGGGCGTCAAGAAGTTAAAAAAGGTCGCGTTAGCGGCCTTTTTCATTTAAGGTTTCATTTTTACATTTAATTTTGGCAGCGAAAGTATGGCAAATCAAAAAATAAAAATTGGTATTGTAGGCGGCACAGGGTATACCGGTGTTGAATTATTGCGTCTATTGGCAATTCATCCACATGCCGAGTTAGCGGCTATCACCTCACGTGGTGAGGCCGGCTTGCCTGTGGCGGATATGTTCCCTAGCTTGCGTGGCTTTGTGGATTTAGCCTTTGCTGACCCAGCCACCGCCGATTTAAGCAGCTGCGATGTGGTATTTTTTGCTACACCGCATGGTGTCGCCATGAGCCAAGCACAAGCTTTATTAAAGGCCAATGTCAAAATTATTGATTTAGCGGCTGATTTCAGATTGCAAGATACCGCTGTTTTTGAAAAATGGTACAAAATGCCGCATAGCTGCCCAGATGTTTTAGGTGAAGCGGTGTATGGCATTCCTGAACTAAATCGTAAACAGATTAAAACGGCCAAAGTGACTGGCAACCCAGGTTGCTACCCAACAACGGTTATATTAGGTTTAGCACCATTATTAGAGGCGGGATTAATCGATTTTTCAGCGCCAATTATTGCCGATGCAAAATCTGGCGTGTCAGGTGCAGGCCGAAAAGCCGAAGTGGCTACGCTATTTGCCGAATCTAGCGATAATATGAAAGCCTATGGTGTAAGCGGTCACAGACATCACCCAGAGATTCATGCGCAACTCACGCAACTATCGGGTGCTAATATTGATTTTATCTTTGTGCCGCATTTGATTCCGATGATACGCGGCATGCTATCCACCATTTATGTCAAACTAACGGATGCTGGGCAAACAGCTGATTTGCAAGCTTTGTACGAACAACGTTATGCTCATGAGCAGTTTGTGGATGTGTTGCCGGCTGGCACTATGCCCGAAACGCGCTCTGTGCGCGGTTCTAACCAATTGCGTATTGCCTTGCAAAACCAAGCGAATACAGGCTATTTAACCGTGGTCGCCGTGCAAGATAACTTGGTCAAAGGCGCCGCAGGGCAGGCCATTCAGAATATGAATATTATGTTTGGTTTTGATGAGCATTGTGGCCTGCAAGTTGTGCCGCTGTTACCATAAGGCATTATGAAACCAGTACGCCGCAAAATTCGTCGCCATTTTGGATTAACTGCCAAGCAAGTGGCGGTGCGTTCCAAACGGCCTTGGTATTTTCAAACCTTATTAGCCGTATTATTTGTTGTGCTGGGTTTTGTGTTGGCTTATTGGTTGCTGCATGACGGTGAAAACAGAAATATTCGTCAACGTTCAGAGCTAATCGCGCAAGAGAATAAAGCCTTGCAAACCAAGCTAGTTGGCGCGCAACGCGAGCTGCAAATAGAGCTGGCAACCAATAATAACCTTGCCAAAGAGCTTGCAAGCGTTCAAGATGAGAACATTAAAATTAAGGAAGATTTATTCTTTTACAAAAATATGTTGAACGGCAAACGATCAAAATAGCGTTAAGTTAGATTGATTTTCAGTACGCCTAAAGCAACGGGGAGAACTATGTTTTTTAAGAAAGCCAACAAAATTGATAACCGTATCGATACGCTAATTGGTGTTGATACACGTATTGAAGGTGATTTGCATTTTAGTGGTGGATTGCGCGTAGATGGCGCGATTCGTGGCAACGTAAGTGAGCAAAATGGTACACCAAGCACCTTAATTTTAGGTGAGCACGGCAAAATTGAAGGCGCAATTACCGCCGCAAAAATAGTATTGGTGGGTAAAGTAACTGGCCCTGTTAAATCTAGCCAGTTTATTGAGTTGCAAGCAACCGCGCGCATTGTGGGCGATTTATATTACAAATCGCTAGAAATGCACACCGGCGCAGTGATAGAAGGCAAGTTAGTTTATTTAGGCGAAGGTGCGCCAGAAGATACACTCTAATTTGTTAATGGCTTGTAAAAATGAACATTAAACCCCAATTATGTTCTATAGTAATTAAGTATATGAAGTTTAAGGAGTAATCATGAACGCAGTGACCGATTTGCCAGATGTAGAAATGCCAACCCCATTGGTGTTTACCGATAATGCCGCCAAAAAAGTGAAAGAGCTTATTGAGGAAGAAGGCAGCCCAGATTTGAAATTACGCGTATTTGTTAGTGGCGGCGGTTGCTCAGGGTTTCAATACGGCTTTACGTTTGAAGAAGATGTAAACGAAGACGACACGCAAGTGATGAAAGATACCGTGACTTTGTTGATTGACCCAATGAGTTTGCAATATTTAATGGGCGCAGAGATTGATTATCAAGACAATCTACAAGGCTCACAATTTGTGATTCGTAACCCACAAGCGACTTCCACATGTGGTTGTGGTAGTTCGTTCTCAGTTTAAATATTTTGTTTGAGCGTGTGTAGTAAAAAAAGCCAAGCTACAGCTTGGCTTTTTTTGTGTCGTCATTCTGAGCTTAGCGAAGAATCCAGCCTTTTGATCCGCCTATACTTTAGTTGTCATTGAATGCATATACGTAGTTCACACTTATAAGTTGCCCTCAGATTTTTAAAAAGAAAAGGTAAAAGCATTAAATTTAACCATCGCTTTTCGCTACTG
>JAYWCF010000307.1:0-3124 GCA_043780715.1 Methylotenera sp.
GTGAAATTCATCAGCAATCTTGCTACTACGCAAGATCAAATTAATAACAAAGCCGAAAAAGGCGAAAACTATTTATTGGAAGTAGATAATCCAATGGTGGTGCCTGTGGGCAAAAAAATCAGAGTACTTTTAACTGCTAACGATGTGATTCACTCATGGTCTATGCCGTCGTTTGGTGTGAAGCAAGATGCGATTCCAGGCTTTATTAAAGAAACTTGGTTTAGAGCAGATGCGCCTGGTACCTATCGTGGTCAATGTTCTGAGTTATGTGGTCAAGCCCACGGCTTTATGCCTATTGTGGTTGAGGCGGTTTCAGAAGAAAAATATGCCGCTTGGATAGAAGCCAAAAAAGCAGAAGCTGCGGCAGGTGCTGCAGGTAGCGACAAAGAGTGGACTAAAGAAGATTTGATTGCAAACGGTAAAACTGTTTATGAGAAAAATTGTGCAGTTTGTCACCAAGCTAACGGCGCAGGCTTGCCGCCAGCTTTCCCTGCAATGACGGGTAGCAAAGTTGTTTTAGGCGCAATTTGGGGTGCAGATGGTAAATATGCTAAAGATAGCCATGTTGATCGCTTGCTTAACGGTAAAGGCGTAATGCCAGCTTGGAAAGCACAATTAAACGATGTAGAAATCGCATCTGTGATTACTTATGAACGCCAAGCTTTGGGTAATGCGGCAACTGTTGATCCGATAGTGCAGCCTAGTCAAATCAAAGCAGCGCGCTAGAACCAAATTTTTATTGATACTAGTAACTAGTTATAGTTTTTAGGAGAATGTAATGAGCAGCACAACTACTACACATCACGACGCGCATGGTCACGACGATCATGGCCACCCAACTGGACTTATGCGTTGGGTAAAATCAACCAACCATAAAGACATTGGTACGATGTACCTATGGTTTAGCTTCACCATGTTTCTGTTTGCAGGCGCATTGGCAATGGGCATTCGTGCTGAATTATTTCAACCAGGTTTGCAGTTTGTTAAGCCAGAAGTATTTAATCAATTAACAACATTGCACGGTTTGATTATGATTTTTGGCGCGATTATGCCAGCCTTTGTGGGTTTTGCAAATTGGCAAGTGCCGTTAATGATTGGTGCGCCAGATATGGCGTTTCCGCGACTCAATAATATGAGCTTTTGGTTGTTAATTCCAGCTGCCATCCTCTTGCTCGCTTCTTTCTTCGTGCCGGGCGGTGCGGCTGCGGGCGGATGGACAATGTATCCGCCACTGTCAGTACAAGGCGGCATGTCAGTTGATATGAGTATTTTAGCGCTGCATATCTTAGGCGTGTCTTCAATTGTGGGTTCAATTAACATTATTACAACTATTTTCAATATGCGCGCCCCTGGCATGACATTAATGAAAATGCCAATGTTTGTTTGGACATGGTTGATTACAGCTTATTTGTTGATTGCTGCAATGCCAGTTTTGGCAGGTGCTTTAACCATGCTGATTACTGATCGTCACTTCGGTACGCATTTCTTTAATGCGGCTGGCGGTGGTGACCCAGTATTGTTCCAACATGTGTTTTGGTTTTTCGGTCACCCAGAAGTGTACATCATGATTTTGCCAGCTTTTGGCATTCTTTCTACCATCATTCCAACGTTTGCACGTAAGCCACTATTTGGTTATGCATCAATGGTGTATGCAACAGCCGCTATTGCAGTGTTGTCATTCGTGGTTTGGGCGCACCATATGTTTACAACAGGTATGCCTGTTGCAGGTCAGTTATTCTTTATGTATAGCACAATGTTGATTTCTGTACCAACAGGTGTAAAAGTATTTAACTGGTTGGCAACCATGTGGAAAGGGTCAATGACCTTTGAAACACCCATGTTATTTTCAGTTGCGGTGGTGTTTTTGTTTACAATCGGCGGCTTCAGCGGCTTGGTCTGTGCGATTCTGCCAGTAGATATTCAATTGCAAGATACTTATTATGTGGTTGCTCACTTCCATTACGTATTGTTCTCTGGTGCAGCGATGTCAATTATGGCCGGCGTCTATTACTGGATTCCAAAATGGACTGGTCATATGTATGACGAAACATTGGGTAAATGGCATTTCTGGCTGACTACAATTGCATTTAACGTTACTTTCTTCCCAATGCATTTTACTGGTTTAGCAGGTATGCCACGTCGTGTACCTGATTATTCACAACAATTTGCTGAATTCAATATGATTTCTTCATTGGGTGCATTCGCACTAGGATTAAGCCAGTTATTATTCTTGTATGTGGTGATTAAATGTATCCGTGGAGGTGCTAAAGCGACCAATCAAGTTTGGGAAGGCGCGCATGGTTTGGAGTGGACAGTAGCCTCTCCTGCACCATTCCATACTTTTGAAACACCACCACAAGTTAAGTAAGTAAGTTTAAGTAATTGATTAATTAAAGAATTTATTTGGGAGCGGATATGAGTCAAAATACAAAAAATTATTACTTACCAGGGCCATCATTTTGGCCGCTAATAGCCTCTATTTCATTGTTTCTATTGGCAGGTGGCTTTAGTATGGTGTTAAATAAAATCGCCATGGGCAAGCCATTGATGATTGCAGGCGGCGTTTCATTGGCTTACTTGCTATTTGGCTGGTTTAAAGAAGTGATTGGCGAAAGTGTCGGCAAGTATTATAACAAGCAGGTGGATAAATCATTCCGCTGGGGTATGGGCTGGTTTATATTTTCAGAAGTCATGTTTTTCTTTGGCTTTTTTGGCGCTTTATTTTATGCACGTAATGTTTCATTGCCTTGGTTGGCAGATACGCATGGTTTAACTGGCGCACACATGGTTTGGCAAAATTTTACTGCGGCTTGGCCAACTGCAGGGCCAAGTTTGAAGTTAGAAGGCGCGATGAAACCTTGGGGTCTGCCGGCCATTAATACGCTATTATTATTAACTTCTGGTGTAACGCTCACTTGGGCGCACTGGGGATTGATGAAAAACAAACGTAATCAAATTATTATTGGCTTGGCTTTAACCATTGCATTAGGTGCAGCATTCATGTACCTGCAATACACAGAGTATGCAGAAGCAGCTTTTACCATTAAATCTGGTATCTACGGCGCTACGTTTTATATGTTGACTGGCTTCCATGGTCTGCATGTAACAATGGGTGCGATTATGC
>JAYWCF010000308.1:0-8670 GCA_043780715.1 Methylotenera sp.
CCACCACGTTTAAATTCAAGCCATTTTCTAACTGAATTGAATCTTGTAATGCACCATTTACGCGGCCAAAATCAGACTTGAGATTCACATTGGCAAAGCCGCCTTGCGCGATTTGTTGTGCCGATATTTGCCCTGTAATAACGTCTGTTGAGGTTTCAGTATAAGCTTGGCCTGCACCATTTTTAAGCGCATCGCCAGCATTAAAGCCGTCAGCTAACCCTTGTTTTGTCTGTGTAACAGTTAACTCACGGCTACCAACTGGATAGATTTTATCCAAGGTAAATGGCTGATCTATCATCGCTAAATCAAGCGTACCATTACGTCCCGTGCCTGTTGCAATGCCTTTTAGATCACCATCCAATTTAAAACCATCGCGCGCGCTGATTTTAATTGCGCCAGCATCACCATAAAGCGTTTCGCGTACAAATCCTGTTAAGGTTTGCGTATCATTTAGTACCGATGTACCTGATACATCCAACACGCTACCTTCTTTAAGAACAACTGTGCCCTTTTGTGCCGTAATATCAATCTTGCCAGCACTAAATATGGTCGCTTTTATTAAATTGGCTTGGGAACTAGGTAATAGTTGACTGCTGCCTAAAGCGCTTAAATTGGCATTATTACCAATAGAAACAGCTTGGGTAGCATCATAATCGCGGCCTGGGTCGGCATCATTAATCGCAATCCCAATGTGGCCGCTTGGGGTCACAATATTGCCTAATACGTTCACTTGTTTACCCGCTTTTAACACAACCTCACCGCCTCTATCCGTACGTAAGGTCGTGTTTTCTGCCAGCGTTAATATGCCATCTATATTTGAGGCAGTGAATTCGAGCAAAACTGGGGCACGCGTTTCAGTTGGCTGCAACACAGGCTTTGCCACACTAGCAATGCTGCCGCTGGCTAAGTTTTTAATATTGGGGTTTATAAACCATGTATTTGCAGCCGCATAAATTTCTTGAGTGCTGCCATCACCAATTTGCAAATGACCGTCCGTCCGTAGACGGTAAGCTGAAAAGCCTGCCAAGTTGAAGAAATCAGCGTTCAAGTCTAAGTCTGTGGTGCTGGCATTAGGGTTGCCTGCAATATTCAGCGCTTGATTAAAACCAACCGTTAGTACGCCGCCCTTATCAAATCCGTACGATTGCAAAGTTGTATTTACACCTTGGCTAACCAAAGTAAAACTAATATCACCTGCCTTACCTTTGTGCAATTGACCTGCATCATTTAGCCACGCTCCTGCAGATGCATCCAGTGTCACATTGTCGCCAATGGTTAAAAAACCACCATTTGTTGTGATTGCGCCACCATCTACCGCCGCTGGTTGGGTTAAAGCGCCCGCAGAACCGGGCGTATCATTGGTAAACAAACCCGCTGTGCTAATCGTGACGCCATTTGCAACAGTTGTATTACCAGCCAAAATCACCTTTGAACTGGGTGCAAAAATAGTGGCATTAATGTTGGTTTGGCTAGATGCCAAATTTTGATTAAGCTTGAGTTCCCCTTTTGGTTGAATGCTTAAGGCTTCATTAATCGTGAGCTTTTCTACTCTACTTAAATCCACTTTGTTAAAGCCCTGCGCCATAAACTCGGCTCCAATCACAGATTGATAATTGGCCGAGCCTGGCAATGCATCTTCAAATTTAAGATTATTTGGCAATGATTTTGCACTAGCTTCAATGAGTAACTCGCGCGCGCTGGCTAATAATTCGCCATTTTTAGGCAAAATTTGTTGCACATATTGCTGAGTACCTACGGTTGTGTTGGCGAGCAAACTACCAGCCAGCAGTAGGTTTTGCGTAATTACATTTTCATCGGGCACTGTTAAATCAATCTTACCGGCATCATCTCCCTCTACATAGCTGCTAATAAAGTTACCTACTACAAAGGTTTTTAAATCTCGGCTTGAGCCTGATGCTGAAAGCCCCCCCCAATCGCGGGTATCATTTCCACCTAAGTTCCACGCGCGCGTGGTGCCCCATTTTTCACTCTTTTGCACGTAATAATCCGCTGCCGTATCATAAGGCACACCCGCCTTGGCTTCAGAAATAGGCACTAATTTACCGTTGTAAAATAAATTAGTTTCTTTGACAGTGCCTGCTTCATAGGTTGTAGAGCCCCCAGACACATTAATTACGGCGCCCTTGCTCACAATCAAATCATTAGGTGTTGACAAAGTTACAGTACCCGCTTTGGTCATGCGTTCTGATACCGTTGCGCCTTTTAAGGCCAAAAATGGCTTTAAATCAAATAGTTCTGTACCCTTTCTGGCATCTACAAACACGGTTTGTTTAAATAAACCGCCATTGCGCAAAATAGGCGCATCCTTCAACTGATCAGAAAATAATTCAATTTCCAACTGATTACGCGACATGGGCGCAATGGCTTGCACGCCAGACACATCTATTTGAGCATTTTCACCTAAAAATATACGCGTCGAATTTTGGCTATTAAGTAAGGCTGAAGCCACATTTGTAGTCTTTGCGTTAGTGGCCAATACATTGCCACCTTTTGCGCTAATCTTGCCATCGATATTAATTAAGCTGGCTTCAATTTCAATTTTAGACGTTTTAAATGCTTGAGAGACAATGGTTTCTTCTTTGTTTTCGTACTCTGGATTTACTTCAGTGATGCTACCTTTGGTGAGCGTTACAGCGCCGTTGCGTTTGCCAATCAAGCCACCAGCGATTTCTGTCGCACTATCTTGCGCTAACAAGCGAATCGAGCCGTTAGTTCGAACTGAAGTGGTAGCGGTTAACGTACCAGACTGATTAACCGCTAAGCCCATTAAAGTAATATTGCCGCGCTCTGCCACAATTTTACCAAGGTTAGTTGCCGTTCCGCCGCCATCAACCTCTACCAAAAATCCTGCTGGGTCTTTGCTATCTTGCAAATATACTTTCTTACCTGCGGCTAATATGGTTTGACCATCTGGTGTATTGATCACTCCACTATTTTCAACATTTTCAGCAAACAGAACCACTTTTCCGCCGCTAACCGTATTAATTTGAGCGCCTTTTTCAACCCTAATAAAACCGCCAATACCTTCAAA
Source organism: Methylotenera sp. (assembly GCA_043780715.1). Lineage (GTDB taxonomy): Bacteria > Pseudomonadota > Gammaproteobacteria > Burkholderiales > Methylophilaceae > Methylotenera_A. The sequence goes on from JAYWCF010000308.1 coordinate 3,053, forward strand.
AACAGGCTTAAAAGGCTTTGATAATAGACCTGCATTAAACAGATCATCGGCAATGTCTAACGTGCCCGCGTAAATTGATCCCACATTAAATTGTGCATTTTGACCGAAAATAATGCCATTGGTATTGATAAAATAGACATTACCATCGGCCTTTACAATACCATCAATAAAGCTTGGGCTTAAATCTCGAATACGGTTTAATGCCGACCAATTACGGTTGCCTTGTTGATTAAACTGTAGCAACTCACCTTTATTTAAATTAAGCTTAGTCCAATCTAAAATGGCATGTGGTGCTGTTTGCTGAATTGTTAAACTGTTGCTAGTGGCACCAGTAATGGTGGCGTTGACCCAGGCTTGCGAACCTGGCACCAAACCAGCAGGCGATTCAGCCCAAACGCTAGCATGATGCAAAAAACTCACCATTAATGTGAACACGGCCACATTAGCCTGCTTACGCGCCCGGCGCTTTGTACCTTTTGTGCCTCGACTACGAACTGCCTCAGATGCAGGCACATACATATTTAGCACTTTGCTATACACCAGTTTAAAAATGCCTTGATTCATTTTGTGCCTCTTTTGTACTTATTTTTACATTTTATTAAAAACGGTTGATAAAATTACAGCTAAGCTACCATTCATAACCGACTCTAAAATGCAATCTGTCGTCACCTTTTTCAACTTTGCTAACCCCTACACCCGCGTCTTTAAGCGCATGCGCATAATCTAAATTGGTAAACAACCCTTTTGCTGCTTTAAATCTAAGCCCTAGACCAACCGATGCCAATTGGTTGCTGGCAATGCTACTTGGCAAGGGATCGTAAATCTTGACGTAACCCGCATCGATAAACGTAAAAGCGTAAAAGTCTTTTATATAGTCTTTAAAATATTTTTTAAATGGCGGTGTGCGCAGCTCAACAGAGGTAAAAATACCGTTATCGCCCAAAGCTTGTGATTCCAAATATCCGCGTACCGAATCAACGCCACCCAAATTAAATTGCTCAACGGCAATCAACGGTCCACTGGCTAATTGAGCGCTTAGCCTTAATTGCATAGCCCAATCGTTCGGTAATTTTTGCGTATGTTTAATGTCCGTTTTAAGGTAGAAATAATTGGGCTTGGCTTGATCGCGCCTGTTATTAAAGTCCATCTCGTTGTTGTTTAAGCCTCGAAACGAAAAGTTAGCTGCCACGTTCAATTGCGTTTGAAACGCTTGGGACTGATAAGTACCATCGTAGCCCAACATGTAAGCGGTATAAGTAATTGGCGATTGAAAGCCTGAGGAGTTTAGTATGTTGACGCTTTCTTTGAAGTCTTTATAGTCGGCACCAAACGTTGCTGAATGGTAATAATTTTCAAGCAGTGGTAAGGGGTGAATATAACGACCACCTAAAATGTAACCCTTGCCCACCACTTTCACATCGCCCACCGCGCTAATATCACTATCGGATACAACGCCATACGCCGCAAAATAATCGCCATTTAAACGTGGTATTAAATAAGTACCCGATATCACACGCACCTCATTCAAATCTTCTGGTGAAACTTGAAAACTGATGCCAATACTGTGATCTTTTTGCCAAAGATTCTCATAACGCAAACCGCCATTAAGCCTTGTTTTAGTGGTATTGGCTGAATATCGATCATTAAGCTCAAGATTGCCGTGCAGCGGTAATTGATCTTGTACTTTTAAATCCACTTCAACTTTTCCGGGCGATTTTCCAGGTCGCAACACAGGCGTTACTTGGCGATTTTGTCCGCGATTCACTGTGCCTAATTGTTGCTGTGCCGTGGGAAAATGCGGCACTTTACCTTCTTCAAATTCGGCCACGCGCGTTTTAACTTCTGCCAGCGATGTATATTGCGCATCTTTAATGCGTAAGCGCTCAACCGCGCCTTCTGTTACTTTTAAGGTCACAATGCCGGCATCTACATCTTGTTGCGGAATACTCACGCTAACCGTTAAATAGCCGGATTCTTGATAGGTTTTTTCAAGCGCGCTGCGCGCTTTTTCTACATCATCAATGGTTTTTGTTTCACCTAAAAATGGATATACCGCTTCTTCAATTTTGCCAATCGGCAATACAGTGTTGCCATCTACTTTAAATTCAAACACATTAAAACTCGGGTTTTCTGGTTTTGCTTTCACCTCTTGCATCACAAGGCCATCTGCTGGTTCTGGTATTTTTGATGGTGTTTGATTAGCTGGCTGACCTTCAGAACTTGTGCTGCCTGCTAATTTTGGCTCAGTTGTTTTATCAGCTGCATTTACTATTGTTGCAAAAAGCATGCTTAAACTAAGACTAAAATGGATGACAGTCATTTTTAAATTGATAGTGTTGTACTTAATCATTCACGCCTACATCCGCTTTGCTGTTGTCATCATTTTTAATATCACTTTTAAATCTTTACACACTATACAAAGCCAATATTTCAGCTAAATGAATTAGGACCAGTTCTTTACATTCTTTAATGTCTTTACTGGATTTATAAAAACCAAAAGCACACCCCTTTTTGAGGGGTGTGCTATTAATCAAATTGGTGTTTTACACCAACTTAACAACTTACTGCGTTAACTGTGCTGGAGAACAGTTGTTACCTAAATTAGTACCTTTAGCCACTTGAACGCCAACAGTACAGCTAGAGCCACCTAGCGGGTTTAATGTAATACCACGTGGTAATGATGCACATGACGCTGTTGCTGGGTTAGCTAGAGCCGTTGTGATTGCTGGAATTACCGCTGCCGCAAAGCCAGTTGCTGTTTTTGCCACAAAATTCACCAATTCCATATGGAAAGGATAAACGCCTGTTGTAGCTGTAACACGCGCATTTGCAACATCACCAGTTTCCGGATGATTGCCGTCTAATTTCACAAAACGATAACCCGCTGAGGCAGCAGCATCAGAACGCCAATCGTTTTCAGCTGAAACAACACCAATTGCAAAATCACCTGCGTTAGAAGCTGTTGTTAAGCGTGTTTTAACGTTACCAGTACCGCTACCTTCAAATACTTCAAAAGTTGGAGTTGAATCGGCAACGCCCGCTGGAGCTAAAGCGGCACCAGAGCCAGCTGCACATGGATTTTTCAAGAAAAACGCGTTTGAGCTAGCTTGTGAGCCTGATGTAGCCACGCGACGCGCCAAAATGACTTTTTTGCCTGCGCCAGCTGCACCGACGATTGAAGACCAATCTGCCTGATAAGCGCCGCCCTGAGCAATAATTGATGTGTATTGTGAACTGGTAATATTTGGCGCATTTGTTGGGTCAAACGTCGTACTGTTAACATCAGATAAGCCTTGTGCCGCTTGTAAAGCACGGTATAAAGGCGTGCTTACCACTACGCCAAACACTTGACCGACTAAGGCTTGAGATTCTGCACCGAAAGCTGATACGTTACCACCACCAATTGCTGCTGGGAATAAAGACGCCTCAACATCAGAGAAACCACCCGCTGGTTTAGTTGGTGCACCATCATTTACTGAAGCTACTGATGTACCCGCTACTTGTGTACAACCTTTAAATAAGGTTGCGTTGTTTTCTGAGTTAGTTGCGTCTGTGTAACTGACTGATGAAGTACAACCGTTACCAGTACCCACAAAGCGAATACGCTCTGGCAAAGCACCGATTGTGTGTGGTGTGTAAGCTGACAAAGAACCGCCAGAGATTGTGCTATATAACACTGAAACCACACCAGCGCGTTTGCATGCGTAAGCATATACATTGCCGATAGAACCTGGCTTTGCTGCAGTACCCGTTTGTGTTGAGAAAATGGTGTTAGTACCAACGTCACAACCTACGCCTGGGCCCGCACCAACCCAACCTTCGTAAATAGTTAATGTTGGCGCCGTAGCACCTGTAATCCAAGCTTGTTGTAATGAACCATTTGAACGTGCCGCATCAATTTCGGCTACTGTAACTGGTGCTGCAAAGGCCGTTGCTGAGCTCAGCAAACCAACGATTAAAGCAATTTGTTTCAATTTCATGATTTTTCCTCTAAAGAATAAGTTTTTTGTAAGGCGCCGCATTAGTTTTAAACTAGTGTGATTTGCACCTTGTATCTTGCGGATTTAGTTAAACCCGCAAGAAAGAACAGTTGGCTAAATTAAGCTTGTTTACGACGTGCAACAAAACCCATAAAACTTAAACCCAATAACATCATGGCCCATGAGTCAGCCTCTGGTACTGCAACAACAGGGGCGTTTGTGCTGTAAGTTAGTAAGCCAGTTGTAGATAAATTAAATTTCGCGCCGTTACCAAAAATTAATTGATTTGCTGTAGCAAATGTTGATGCACCGCTGGAAACTTGAACAACACCTAAGTCACTTCCTACTGAACCAAATATAGATGGACCAACTCTATTAAGCTTATCGCTATTAAATACTGACCCGCCAGCATAAGCGCCACCTGTAATAGCAACACTGCTACCATCAGCAACTGCAGTGTGATTTTGGTAAGTAACTAATTGGTTTAGAGAGTTATTGTCAAGATATGGAGTTAATTGTGTGCTGATTGCGGTACCGATTTGCTGTGTAGTAAAACTGCCTGGTCCAGCATAAGTAGCAACGTAACCTTTAATGCCAACGCCTGTTTCGCCAAATTGGTAATTATCTGCAGCAATCACAGAGTAAATTGCGTTTGGTAAAGTAGCAACGGCTAAAAAGTTAGTCCACGCAGTGGCATAATTTCCTGCTGACAAATCCCATGAAAAATTTTTGCCTTCTGCAGTAACGCCGCTGTTGGCAAACGATGTGCCAGTTACGTTAAAATCACTGTAAACCTTGCCTAAATCAAACAAAGCTGAAATGCTGTTTACTCTATCTAACACCGTTAAAACTAATGAGCCATTACCTGTTTCAGCTGCTTGAATCGCCGCTTGCGCTGGTAATGCCGCTGCTAAAACTGCTGCAACTGCTAATGCTTTAAGTTGAAATTTCATTTAAATCTCCCTATTAAAAAAACTAAAAAATAAACTTCTAAAATAACTTCTTAAGATGAACTTCTAAAAACGCTCAACCAATTTCTATTAAGCGATGATGCTAATTTAGTGATTGTTTGTTACGCCCTAAAAATAAAATCTAGTCTGGGTGGACTAGAGCTTTTTAAAAGTCAAAAACTTTTGCCACTTGAGGCGAAAACACAAAGCGACAAATTTGGGGCAAAACTAAACTTGAATTTCCACGAAAAGTATGACTAAAGTGTGTGAATAGATAAGGTGGATATGTAGTCCGAACGGACTACGTGTAAATGACAACTGTGTGTTGCGCGCGGCAAACACAGCAATTAAAAAATTACTTCATCATATTGATTAAGCCAAGCTTGTTGGCTTTTACCGCGGCTTGGCCACGGTTTTGCACATCTAATTTGCGCAAAATATTTTGCACATGATTTTTAACAGTGAGCGGGCTAATGTCTAAAATGGTGGAGATTTCCCAATTGGTTTTACCCATTTGCACCCACTGCAAAATTTCGGACTCTCTATCGGTGATTTTCTTTAATTCTTTGTTGGGCTGGCTGGTGAAATTGCTTTTTGTGGTGATAATTCGCACTAGCGCACAATGCATGTGCGGCATAATCAGCTCTAAAAATTGCGCTTGAATGGCATTTAATTGCCCAGAGATTCT
>JAYWCF010000309.1:0-3119 GCA_043780715.1 Methylotenera sp.
TACCAGCACAGGCGTTTGCCATGAACGAGGCTGAAAAAACCGCCTATATTCAAGCGGCATATCGCGATATTTACGGTGCAGTTGCTGATGGCTGGCACATTAAATGTGATGATGCAGCGCCTGAGCAAAGTATGCTGGCGGTCGCGGTGGATACGCAATTAATGGCGGCGTTAAGCCAATTAGCTGTGCAATATTCTTTTAAACTTAAAAGCGTTCAGCCTCAATTAATGGCGGTTTTTAATGGCTTAATGCCGCAAATTTCGCGTAAAAGTGGTTATTTGGTGTTATTAGAGCAATCCAAATTGTTGTTGATGCGGCTGCAAAATGGCCATTGCCAACAATTGCGTACGCTGGCATTTAATGGCGATTGGCAGTTGGATTTGCAGCAATCGATTCTGCGTGAAAGCGCGTTAAACGATGACAGCATAACAACCGATAAGCCGCTGTTTATTTATGCGCCAGCGCACAAAAATGCGGCTATTAAAAATATTAAAGGCTGGAATATTCAAAAAGTGGCATTAAAAAATGCTGCAAAAACGCCATTAAATAATCCACATTACGTCATGCTAGAAGCGGTTTTATGAGCCAGCCAATCAATTTAGAGCTAACTCAACCGCCCAATTTAATCATTAATGGTTTGGGTATTTTGATGTTGCTGGCTAGCCTGCTGCTGTTGGGTTTTGTGTGGCAACACTATCAAGCGCAACAAGCCAATGCCGCCGCTATTGTGCAAGCAATTAAGCAACAAACTTTGCCAAAATCCGCCAGCGTTCAAAACGTTTCTCAAACTATTCCAGCGGCTGAATTAAAGCAAGTTGCCACAATTGTGCAATCGCTGGTGACGCCTTGGCCCGATTTATTGCTGGCGATTGAGCAGGCCGATTTGCCTGATGTGGCATTAATTAGCATTGATCCTGACATTAAAAAGCAGCAAGTAAGCTTGACTGGTGAAGCTAAAAATTTGCAGATTGTGTTGCGCTTTATTGAGCGACTGGAAGCGCAAACAGCGTTGCAAGAGGTGTATTTGCAAAAGCACATGGTTGAAGAAACCGATGTATCAAAACCAGTGACTTTTAGCGTAGTGGCCAAATGGAATATGAGCGAATAATGCAGTGGCTTAATGTGGCATATTTGCGCTGGTTTGCAAGCCAAATGATTAAAAAATTTGGCGTGTTGGGCATTGTTGCATTGGCTATTGCGCTTGGCTGCGGCTTGTTTTATGCGTTTAATATCGTGCCGCTACAGCAAAAAATGGCAGATGATGCGAATAAGCTGCCGCCCACTAATCAATCACAAATTTTAAGTGGCAAAACGGACAAATCGCAAACAGAAATTATGCTTAAGCAAACCACAGCAGAGCAAACCACACCAGACCAAATTAAGCGTTTTTATGCGCAATTTCCAGCGTCTGAAACCTTGCCAAATTACTTACGATTAATCGATAACATCGCTTTAAAGGAGCGATTAGCCTTAAATCGTGGCGATTACAAATTAACGCAGATTAAATCCTTGCAAAGCAATCAAGCCACTTTGGCGCGTTACGAAATTGTGCTGCCAGTTACTGGCCAATATGTGCAAATTCGCCAATTTATAGCGCAAGTGTTACATGAGTTGCCTGCTTTGGCCTTAAGCGATTTGCAGCTTAAGCGTGAAAGCGCGCAAAGCCCAAGTGTTGAGGCGCGCTTGATATTTGTGCTTTTGCTTAACAATAACTCGGCTAGTCAATCAGGTGCTGATTCATGGCAATAAATATCAACAAAACCAAGCAGAAAACAGACCCAAAAAGATTGGCTGCAATGCTGCTGGTAGCTTTTGTGCTCACCATTTGGGTGTTGTTAAAAGACGATGCAGAAGACAGCGATGCGATTGAATTGGTTGAAACAAAGCAAGCCAGACAGCCTGCGCCAGCCAATAATAGGGCATATAAAATTACACAAACTTTGCCAATAAACCGCGCAGAACTGATTGAAAATGGCGTTATTCCTTGGCAAAAACTACAGCGGCAACCTTTAGATGCAAAAGTAGATAACGTTTTTAAAGTGCATTCATGGCTGGTGGTGCCAAAAGTGGTAAAGGTAAAAGCGCCACCACCGCCACCGCCTGTAGCGCCACCTGCGCCGTTTACTTATATGGGTAAGTTAGAAGATTCGCCCAAAGGTACGCAGCTATTTTTAATGCGTGGCGGCAAGCTTTATACCGCTATTAAAGGCCAAAAAATTGATGCGCAATGGCGATTAGATGGTGAAGAATCCGACACTATTAATCTGACTTATCTGCCACTAAATTTGCCGCAAGTATTATCTAAATCAGCTAAATCAATTGAAATTGCGCTGCCAGTTTCGGCTGAAATGAATTTGTAAAAGGAAGTTTGAATGAGCATGAATACCTACTTTTTTAGCACACAAAAAAAGCTTTGCTTGCTGTTGATTACTGCGCAATTAAGCAGTTGCGCATTTGCCCCATGGGAAAAATCACCCGCACAAGGCCCTACGCCAGAAGCTAAAGTAGCCGCCGTGCAAAAAATTGCCAATGCCAAACCAGAACTAACCATAGCGCGCAAAGATTTATTGGTAACCAAAGAATTAGCCGTCACCCAACTGACCGCGCAAGCCCAGCAAGCAACGGCAAAAGGCCAATATCAAGAAGCAATCGGCATTTATGACCGCATTTTGAGTTTTCTGCCAGATGACCCGAATGCGGCAAAAGCCAAAATTTTGCTTGCTCATAAAAAATTTCAAGTACAAAAAATAGCTCAAGCAACTGAGTTGACTAATAGTAAACACGCCTTGCCAGCCAAAGAAATAGTGCGTGAAATATTAATGGAAGACCCGCAACAAGCTGATGCAATTGCTCTACAAACCAAGCTTGATCAGCAGCTTAATGCGGTTAAAGTAACGCCACCCGTTTTAAAGTCACCGTTTGATAAACCGGTTACATTAGAGCTGCGTGATGCCAATATTAAAGTGGTGTTTGAGGCTTTATCGCGCGCTACAGGCATTAACTTTATCTTAGATAAAGATATAAAGCCCGATACCAAAGCCACCATTTTTATTAAAAAAGCCAGAATTGATGAAGCGATTGATTTGGTGCTTTCTAGCAATGGTTTGCAGAAAAAAGCG
>JAYWCF010000310.1:0-21646 GCA_043780715.1 Methylotenera sp.
GTCTGCAATTGCTCAAACTGAATCTTCAGATGTTGGTAACAAAGCATGTAAAAAGACTTGTTTGCCAGTAGATTTGACACGTAGCAACGAGGATAGGCCTCTTTTTCGTGGCAACATAAATGACGAATTAACAATGGGTAGTCAAACTGAGAATCTAGCATCCAACAAACTAACTAATGATTTATCACGTGGGCAAGATAGCGATCTATTGCAAGCAGGTATGGAGTCAAAAGAGTTAAGTCGTGGCTTGGATAACAGACCTTTTCAAACTATTAGAAGTCGCGATGATTTGAGTCGTAATAATGTGAGTAACAACTTAGTTGCTGGTAGAAAAAGCGATGATTTAATGCGCAGTGAAGCAAATGATAATTTGAGCTTTAATCGAAATAGTGATGATTTGTCACGTGGTAATGAGTCAACGCCACTAGGACGTTGTGATTAGTTTTTTACAATTAAGTTGAATGTCTAATTAAACGTCAGGCACATAATTAAACGCTATTTTAATTTGTGATGCATATAACGCATCGTGCGCACCACCAAGGTAAATTGTATTTTTCCCGTATTTCGAGTTTAATATATCTAACGCATTATTGAGTTTTTTCTCAACCAAACTGGGTTTTTCGGCAAATAAATCGTCTACATAGTCATACGTATTACTTAAATGCCCAAAATTAACCCCTACAGCAATGGGCTCTAATTCCATATTGTTAAAATTAGCATCATGTAATAGCGTTTCTAACGCGCTTGTTAGTTTTAAAGAGTTATCTGTCGCTGTCATCGCAGTTTCTTTATAGAATCGCAAAATTTCTTTTGTTTTAGTATGGCGAAATTTAATTTTTACGCTGATGTGTGCGGTTAAAAGGCTGTAACTGCGCATACGCGTGGCCGCTTTTTGCAATAAGCGGTGCAGTACTGCTTTTGCCCCTTCAATATTACGCAGCTCTGGCGGCAGTACATGAGAATGGCCTAAGCTACTGCGTGCATTTTTTACATAATACGGTTCTATGCCACGCAATTTGTCGTAATAACGCTCTCCTTCCACGCTGCCCCAAACGGCACGCAATTGCTGTTTATTAGCCATGTACAATTTTTCAACAGAATCAATACCATAACGCATAAGTCTGGCTTGCATTTGCTTACCTATGCCGTTTAGTGTGCCCAATTTAAGTGTATATAATTTGGCTGGAATATCATCACTTTCAATAACTACGCAACCGTTAGGTTTTTGCATGTTTGAAGCTGTTTTAGCCAAAAAAGTATTTGGCGCAATACCAATAGAGCAATGTATAAACTCAAATTGTTTGTTAATCTCACGCTTAATTTTAGCGGCCAATTTGAGTGCGTTTTGTTTATCTTGCTGTGACCTCGTTAATTTGCATACCATTTCATCAATAGATAGTACTCTTTCCACATGCGTACAAGATTCAACAACTTCAATTAGCTTGTGATGAAATTGCACATACAATGGCGGTCTTGCCTCAACAAAAATAATATCAGGACACATTTTTCGCGCATCGCGTACGCCAGTGCCTGTTTTAACACCAAATGCTTTTGCCTCATAACTTGCGGCAATACAGCAAGTGGTCTCTGCCATCAGCGGTAGAACGCCAACAGGCTTGCCGCGCAACTCTGGCCGCAACTGCTGTTCAACTGAGGCAAAGTAAGAGTTAAAATCGACGTTTAAGGCGTTTAAAGACATGTTTGAAGATTAAGCAAATTTCAAAGTGAATGTAATGTTTTGGTTTGAATACTGACTAACCATTGTAGGACTATTAATGAGTAATTAAGGTCAGTTTTAATAATAAATTTAAAGGTGGGTATTATGAGTAATCAACAAATTGCAATTTTCGCTGGCGGCTGTTTTTGGTGCACTGAGCCAGTATTTAGTCAATTGATTGGCGTTAACAAGGTGGTTTCTGGCTATATCGGCGGCCACACCCTTAATCCCACTTATAAAGATATTTGCAATGGCGATACTGGCCATGCAGAAGGCATACAAATTACTTATGATGCAGACCAAGTGAGCTTTGAAACCTTACTAGAGGTATTTTTTGCGTCGCATGATCCAACTACGTTAAATCGCCAGGGTAATGATGTTGGCACACAATATCGTTCTGCAGTGTTTTGCCAAAATGGTGTACAACGTTTAGAAGTTGAAAAAAAGATTGCTGAATTAAATAATGCACAACATTTTAATGCGCCGATTGTGACGCAAATAAACGGACCTGAAACTTTTTTCCCTGCTGAAGATTATCATCAATATTATTTTGATAAAAACCCGAATCAGGCGTATTGCTTAGCCGTGGCGGCCCCTAAAAAAGCAAAAGTCCGCATTAAATTTTCGGGGTTGATCAAAGATTTAACGCAAGATGCGTGATGGAGTTTAAGCTTTATTGCCTAGCTTTAATTAATTAGCCTTTACTGCTTAACCACTGCCTGCGCCAAAATATCAGAATCATGATTGAGGCGATGCTGACCATTAAGCCGATTGCCCACCAAAAGCCATTGGCTTCTTTTAACCACGGCATGGTGTCAAAATTCATTCCAAACACGCCAGAAATAAGCGTGGCTGGCATAAATAGCATGGTAACCACCGTTAATGCGCGCAATTCAAGGTTAACGCGGTTACTCATGCTTGCCATGTAAATATCCATCATGCCGCTTAAATTATCGCGAATGGATTCTAATGATTCGATAAAATTGACCGTGTGATCATAAATGTCGCGTAAATACGGCATGGTGCTTTGTTTGAAAAAATTATTTTCATTGCGAATTAAGTTGTTAATCACTTCGCGCAGCGGCCAAACGGCACGCCGTAACTCAACACTCATTTGCTTTAGATGATGTATATTTTGCAATTCTTTATTTGTTGGCCGAGTTAACAATACTTCTTCTAAAGCCTCACTGGCATCGCCCACTTCTTCTAACACATTAAAATATCGGTCTACCACGCTATCTAGTAACGCGTAAGCTAAGTAATCTACACCTAACTCGCGAATATTGGCGCGGCTAGCACGCATGCGGGCGCGCACAGGCTCAAAAATGCCAGTAGAGCGCTCTTGAAAAGTGAGCAAATAATCGCGACCCAATACAAAACTCACCTGCTCAGAATCCATGACCATACTGGCTTTTTCATACTTAAAACTACGCGTTTCTAAAAACACATAATCATCAAACTCATCAATTTTAGGCCGCTGCTCGGTATTTAAAATATCTTCTAGCACCAGTGGATGCAAATTGAATAGATTGCCTACTTGCTGAATAATCGCGGCATCGTGCACGCCATGAATATTAAGCCACAGTTTTTTACCTGTGCCGGTGAAATCGCTTAATTTAAAAGCGCTTAAGTCATCTGCACTTAAGGTTTTTTCAGTCAAATCAATCGCGTCATATATTACTAACGTAACAATTGGCTCATCCAAGTTAGTTTCATCAACATCCATATCCCCTACATATACCAAGCTACCAGGCGGCATACCGGTTTTTTTAGAGAGACGTTTTTTTGAAATTTTGCGGTTTTTTTTCATCAAATTTATTGAATAATTGATTTGTTTAGCCCAGCTTTAATTATTTCTGCCATGCATCCCTTAGCGTCACTGTGCGATTAAACACTGGCTTGCCAGCAACGCTATCTTTTTTATCTGCCACAAAGTAACCATGGCGTTCAAATTGAAATCTATCTTCTGGCTTTGCATCTTTTAAGCTTGGCTCTAGTTGCGCGTTGATCGTTTTTACAGAATCTGGATTTAAGTCGTTCAAATAGTCTCTATCGCGCCCATCTTCTGTTTTGCCTTGGCCAGGATGCGCTTCTTTGAATAATCTATCGTACAAGCGAATCTCAGCGGCATAAGCATGTTGAGTACTTACCCAGTGAATATTGCCTTTTACTTTGACGGCATCGGAACCTGGCGTGCCAGATTTAGTATCTGGCAGATAGTCGCAATGCACCACTGTGACTTTGCCAGCGGCGTCTTTTTCAAAGCCTGTGCATTTCACCACATAGCCATAACGCAGGCGCACCATGCCATCTGGCGTTAGCCTGAAAAAGCCTTTGCTTGGCGTTTCCATAAAGTCTTCTGCTTCAATCCAACATTCGCGGGTTAAGGGTACAACACGTTTGCCTAACTCTGGCTTTAGCGGATGGTTAGGCGCAAAGCAATCTTCTACTTGATTGGCAGGATAGTTATCAATCACCAATTTAATCGGGTCTAGCACTGCGATGCGGCGCTCTGCAGCGTCGTTTAGAACTTCACGCATGCAATCTTCTAAAATGGTGTATTCAATCCAAGAATCGGCTTTGCTTACGCCAATACGGTCGGTAAATAATTTAAAGCCTTCTGCCACATAGCCGCGGCGGCGTGCGCCAGCTAAAGTTGGCAAGCGCGGGTCATCCCAGCCTGCAACATGTTTTTGCTCTACTAAGTCTATTAACTTACGTTTTGAAAGCACTACATAAGTTAAATTTAGCCGCGCGAACTCATATTGTTTTGGTAAAGGGTGCGCTAATAATGCCTGTTTGTTTGCGCCGACGCCTTCAGTCGGCGGTTCAGCCAAACGCTCTAATAACCAATCGTAAAAAGGGCGTTGATCTTCAAATTCAAGCGTGCAGATTGAATGGGTAATTTGCTCTAGCGCATCTTCAATAGGGTGTGCAAACGTGTACATGGGGTAAATGCACCATGTGTCGCCTGTATTGTGGTGATGCGCGCGGCGTACGCGATAAATGGCAGGGTCGCGCAGATTGATATTAGGCGAAGCCATATCGATTTTGGCGCGCAAAATCAGGCTGCCATCGGCATGCTTGCCATCGCGCATTTCGCGGAATAATTGCAGATTCTCTGCTACGCTTCTGTTTCTGTAGGGTGAATTTGTGCCCGGCTCTGTTAGTGTGCCGCGTGTTTCGCGCATTTCATCGGCGGTTTGGCTATCCACAAAAGCATGGCCATTTTCAATTAAGCTTTCAGCCGCTTTGTACATAAAATCGAAATAATTGCTGGCGAAATATAGATTGGATTCATTAGCATTTTCCCATTCAAAACCAAGCCACTGCACGGCATCAGAGATGCTATCGACATATTCTTGGCTTTCTTTTTCTGGGTTGGTGTCATCAAAACGCAGATGGCACACGCCAGCGTAATCGCGCGCTAAACCAAAATTTAAAAAGATACTTTTGGCATGACCAATGTGCAAATAGCCATTTGGCTCTGGCGGAAAGCGGGTACGTATTTTGGCGGCGTCTATTTGGCCTTTAGCTTGATGTGATGCATCGCCAGGGCTACCAGCCCATTTTTTATTGGCAAATTTATTATCGGCTAAATCATGTTCAACAATGGCACGGATAAAGTTAGAGGCTAATGGAATGGGAGTTTTTTCTGCGGACATAGGTTTTGTATCGTTTGTAAGCTAATAATCACCATATTTTACACGCTTGAAATGGATTGTGGGTGGCTTCAATTCACTAAAGCGACTGTCGGCCGCTGTGATAAAATTCAAACTTAATGAGCAATTTAACCTTTCCAATTTTACATCTGCTGGCGGATGGTCAATTTCACTCTGGTGAGGCCTTGGCACAGCAATTTAAAGTAACGCGCGCCACAGTTTGGAACGCGATTAAACATGCCGAAACGCTGGGCATTACGATTTTTTCGGTGCGCGGACGCGGTTACAAATTGCCACAAGCCATTGAATTTTTGGATAAAAATGCCGTATTAAGCGCAATTGGTGAGCAGCAAGAATGGTTTAACGTAATTATCTTAGATGAAGTTGCTTCGACTAATACTTATTTGATGCAACAAAAAAACATGGCGCATGCCACTTGTGTGGCGGCGCATATTCAAACCAAAGGCCGTGGCAGGCGCGGCCGTACTTGGGTTTCGCAATTAGGCGCCAGCTTAACTTTTTCGCTAGTATGGCGTTTTCAGTGTGGCGCAGCGGCTTTGTCAGGTTTAAGTTTGGCGGTGGGTGTGGCGTTAATGCGCACTTTGCACAGTTTTGACATTAATCAAGCACAATTAAAATGGCCCAATGATATTTTAATTAATGGCAAAAAGCTGGCAGGCATATTAATTGAGCTGCAAGGCGATTTAGATGGACCAAGCACCGCTGTAATTGGCGTGGGTATTAATTTAAATCTACCAAAGGCATTAATTGAGGCGATTGACCAGCCAACCACTGATTTGAATAGCGTATCTGATAATCCAATTAATCAAAATCTTTTGTTAGGTACGCTATTAAAGCATTTAGCCGAAGTATTAAGCCAATTTGAGCAGCTTGGTTTTGTTGGCTTACGCGATGAATGGGTTAGTTATCATGCATACCATCAGCAACCTGTACGCATGTTGTTGCCAAACGGCACTGAGGTACTAGGTGTGGTTAAAAATGTGGCGGATGATGGTATTTTGCTGGTGGAAACAGCGCTTGGCTTGCAGCGGTTTTCAGCAGGCGAAATTTCGTTAAGAGCCGTTAATACGGGAGCAAGCGCCTAATGCTATTGGTCATTGATTGTGGTAACACCCGTTCCAAATGGGCGCTTGTAAATAGCGCTGGTGACATGCAATCGCAAGACGCTTGTTTGAATAGTGATTTAGCGGAGTCTGACTTAAAACAGGCGGCACAAAAAGCCACCAAAGTGCTGATTGCCAATGTGGCGGGTGAGGAATTAGCGCAGCAAATTACGCCATTAATTTCGCCACTAAGTGCTAATTTTATTGTTGCAAAACATGAAGCCTGCGATGTGATTAATCGCTATGAACAATCTGAAAAACTAGGCGCAGACCGTTGGGCAAGCTTAATTGCGGCTTGGCATCTCAATAAACAAGCGACTGTAGTAATTAATGCCGGCACGGCCATTACCATTGATTGCTTGGCGCTTGATGAAAGTGGCAAAGGTTTGTTTTTGGGCGGCACCATTATGCCCGGTTTGCGTTTGATGCAAGCGGCATTAACGCACAATACCGCGCAATTAAAAGTGGGTGAGGGCGCACAGAGTGCTTATCCGCTTAATACACAAAATGCTATTCAAACTGGTTGCCTAAATGCAGCCATTGGCGCCATTTTAGTCATGTTGCAGCAGCTTGAAAACCATTGTGGCTTTGCACCAAAGTTGCTGATTAGCGGCGGCGATGCGGCTACAATTGCAGGCGCGCTATCGGCGCATTTAAAAGAAGATGAAAAACGCGTTATGATAATCGAAAACCTTGTTTTGCAAGGCTTGGCAATATTACAGAAAGAGTACATATGAAGTGGCTGTTAGGGTTGTTGCTATTGGCAAATGTTGGTTTGTTGGCTTATTTTAATTTGGATATTATTGCGCCAAAGCCTGTGCAAGCGAATGCGCCGATTAGCCCAGAAAAACTGAAAATTTTAGATGCAAAAGCATTAGAAGCCATGCCTAAAAAAGTGGCTGCTTTGCCAACGGCGCCAGTGGTAGAAAAGCCATCAACAAGCTGTTATGAGTGGGGAAATTTTACAACGAATAATTTGCCTTCAGCACAGGTGGCTTTGGCTAAGCTAGGTTTAGAAGGTGTTGCCAAGCAATCAAATATTGGACAAGCGGATAGGCGCTTTTGGGTGTATTACCCGCCTTTAAAAACGGCGCAATTGGCGCAACAAAAAGCAGAGGAAATTAAAGCATTGGGTATTGGCGAGATATTTGTGGTGCAAGATTCGCAGTGGCGCCATGCCATTTCGTTTGGTTTGTTTCAGGATGAAAAGTTGGCCACTAATCTGCTAAACGATTTACAAGCCAAAGGCGTAAAAGGCGCCACCAAAGCCTTGCGCAGCCAAGGTAAAAATATTTCTAGCTTGTTGGTAAAAGCGGTATCGCCAGAAGCGGCTTTAGAGTTGCAAAAAATAAGCCCAGAATTTGTAGGTAGTGAGCTGAAAGTGGCGGCTTGCCCTTAACGGATTATTGCTTTGATTAATTAAGGCAGCAGCCAGTTTTAAGGAAAGAGCTTACCCGGATTTAAAATATTATTCGGGTCAAAAGTGAGTTTAATTTGCTTCATAAGCGCCATTGTTGTGGCGTCAATTTCGCGCGATACAAATGGCCGCTTTGCCATGCCAACGCCATGCTCGCCAGATAGCGTACCCTGCAAAGATAGCACCAAACTAAACACATCATCTAAGCAGGTATAAGCGCGCTTCATTTCTTCTGCATCGTTTGGGTTTACCAATAAATTAACATGAATATTGCCATTGCCAGCGTGGCCAAAATTTACGTTGCTGATTTGATATTGCGCCGCTAGTTTTTCTAAACCGGTTAATAATTCAGGCAAATGCGATACAGGCACGGCAATATCTTCATTGATTTTTTTAGGCGCAATGTCTTTCAGTAAAGGCGATAAGGCTTTGCGTGCCGCCCACAACGCTTTGGTATCCAGCGCTGGCTTGGCTTCAATTAAACCATCCACTTGGCACGCTTGCAAAATTGCCTCAGTCGCTTCAATAATCTCTTGGCTAGAGCCGTCTACTTCAATCATCAAGTAGGCTTTAGCGTTTTCTGGCAATAAATTTTGGTGACGACTACGGATTAAATTAAGCGCGCCATTATCTAAAAATTCTAGCGCGCTTGGTGTGTAAGGCTGCGCCATAATCGCGGCAATCGCTTTAGCGCAGCTATAAGTATCCACAAACTCAGCCGTTAAGCCGCCTGTGTTTTTGGGTAAAGGAGTGAGTTTTAGCGTAGCTTCGGTAATCACCGCAAGCGTGCCTTCACTGCCCACAATTAAGCGCGTTAAATCGTAACCAACCACGCCTTTGCTGGTGTAGCAGCCTGTTTTAATAATATCGCCATTGCCTGTGACCGCTTTTAAGCCTAAAACATGGTCACGCGCAACGCCATATTTAACGGCATGCGGCCCTGCGGCGCAAGTGGCTAAATTGCCGCCAATGCTGCAATAGGCCGCGCTAGATGGGTCTGGCGGCCAGAAAAATCCAACCGGTTTAATCGCATCTTGTAATACTTGATTCAGCACACCCGGCTCAATAATCGCCATGCGATTGTCAGGGTCAATGCTGATAATAGTTTGCATGCGCTCTAATGACATGACCACGCCGCCAGCCTCAGGCACGCTACCACCAGCCGTGCCTGTGCCACGCCCACGCGGCACTAAGGGTATTTTATGACTATTGCAAAGTAGAATAACCGCTTGTACTTCTTCTGTTGTTAACGGAAAAACCACAGCAATTGGATTGTGATAATTGCGCGAGTTATCGTAAGCGTAGGCATAGCAATCGACAGGGTCGGTAAAGACTCTTTCTTGGGGGAGGAGTTCTAGCAAAGAAGAAATCAGTGGTTGCATTAGCTTTTGAGCACTTTCTTTGAACGCAATGGCTTTGAACGGCAATCTAGCACATGCCAGACGACCACACATTCAACTTCAATTTTGTAGTAAATCGCGTAAGGAAATACTTTTGATAGTGAACGGTAAAATCCGAACAATTATGGGTGAACACCTGCATAAACAATTAACGCATCAATATCTGAAAAAATAGCATCTTGAAAATAAGTACCTAAACCCTTTTGTTGCTGCTCATAAAATTGTTGGGCCAGCGCAATATCAGAAAAAGCAGTGCTTAAAATCTGAATGTTCATTTAAGCTGATTGCGCAATAATTCTTTAGCTTTTTCCCAATCCAGCGTTTCAACTTCACCAATAGCAACACGCTGTTGCGTTTCTTTTAATACGTCTTCATGCCAATTTGGCGATTGAAATAACTCCGCATCGTGCGTTAAGTCATCCCAAAGCGCATCCATCATGCGAAGTTTTTCGGCTCTGGATAAATCGTTAAGAGGCTGCATTTTTTGATTACTCCTTTTGAACATCCACCTAGAACATTCTAACGTTTTTTAGGCGGCAGCATATCGGTGATCGTACCTTCTTTCATCTCAGCTGCAAAACAAACGGTTTCAGATAATGTGGGATGGGCGTGAATGGTTAAGCCTAAATCGTGTGCATCGGCGCCCATTTCAATGGCTAATACCGCCTCTGCTAATAACTCGCCAGCATTTACACCTACAATACCTGCGCCAATGATGCGATGAGTGGTTTTATCAAAAATTAATTTAGTGATGCCTTCAGTACGCGCAACTGAGATGGCGCGGCCGCTGGCTGCCCATGGGAAGCTGGCTTTTTCATACTACCTTTGGCTTTGGCTTCAATTTCTGTCACACCTGCCCATGCGATTTCTGGGTCTGTGTAGGCAACAGAAGGAATACAAGCCGCTTGAAATTCAACTTTATGCCCAGCAATTACTTCGGCCGCTACTTTACCTTCGTGCGTGGCTTTATGCGCCAACATGGGTTGACCAACAATATCGCCAATAGCGAAAATATGCGCGATGCTATTTCCATTTATATCTTTGGTGCGCATTTGTTTATCAACGGCAATAAAGCCGCGATCATCTACAGCCACGCCTGCTAATTCTGCACCAATATTTTTACCATTTGGCCGACGTCCGATTGAGACCAACACGCGGTCATAAATTTGAGCTTCTTTTGGTGCAGCTTCTCCCTCAAAGCTGACATGAATACCATCTGCTTTCGCTTCCATTTTAGCGACTTTTGTTGAAAGCATAATGGCTTCAAAGCGTTTTTCCATGCGCTTTTGCAGAGGCCGCACCAAATCGCGGTCGCAGCCTTGCACCAAGCCATCCATAAATTCGACAACGCTTACTTTGGTGCCAAGTGCATCGTAAACGGTGCCCATTTCTAAGCCAATAATGCCGCCGCCAATCACCAACATGCGTTTCGGAATATCAGCCAGCGCTAATGCACCAGTAGAATCCATAATGCGATCATCTTCAGGTGCGCCTGGGAATTTAGTGGCTTGTGAGCCTGCTGCGATAATCGCATTTTCAAAACCGACGGTGGTCACTTTGCCATCGTTATCAGTAACGGCGATTTGATTTGCGCTGGTAAACGCGCCAAGACCCACAACCACGGTAACGCCGCGCTGTTTGGCCATTTGCGCCAAGCCGCCAGTGAGTTTGGCAACTACATCATTGCTTTTCCAATTGCGAAGGGCTTCTAAATCAATATTAGGTGCGCTAAAACTAACGCCGTGGTGTGCGGTTTCTTCGGCTTCTGTGATGACTTTAGCGGTGTGTAATAAGGCTTTAGAAGGGATGCAACCTACGTTTAAACAAACACCACCCAATGTTGGGTAACGCTCAATTAACACCACATTTAAACCAAGGTCAGCCGCTCTAAAAGCCGCTGTGTAGCCGCCAGGGCCAGAGCCTAATACCATTACTTGCGTATTAATATCGCTACTGCCCGTTGCAGCTGCAGGTTTTGGGGATGTTACAGGCGCTATTGCTGTAGGCTCATTCGCCACAGGCGCTTTTTCTGAAATAGTTGGAGCTGTCTCTGCTTTGGTTTCTGGTGCAATGACAACAATAAATGAGCCTTTAGCAATTTTATCGCCCACTTTAACTTTTATCTCTTTTACTACACCTGCGTGTGATGATGGAATATCCATCGATGCCTTGTCTGACTCAACTGTGATGAGCGAATCATCTACAGCGATTACATCGCCTACTTTAACTAGAATCTCAATAATATCTACACTGTCAAAATTACCAATATCGGGCACCAAAATATCCACTAAATCGCTCATGCTTAACCTTTGTTTTACTTAAATATAAGCATAATTTTATCATTAAAGCGGGCAATTTTAAGCATTAAGCAAAAGTATAGAATTGAATATGATTGTTTGATGGATGTAGCTTGTGAGCAAGCAAGCGCGATAGAAATGGCTGTGAAATTATCGCCAATAATCCAAATTAATTTGAATTATTGGCGATATTATTGATTAATCAGCTTTAATACCAATGGCCGATTTAAGATCGTTGGCTGTTGTAATATCTAGCGTATCCAGTGCGGCAACCAAGCTTAATGCTTCCATATGCTTACCATTTTGCTCAGCAATTAAGCCTAAATAATATAAGGCACTGCTGTGATTACTATTTGTAGCAACCACTTGGTTTAAATATAGCTCGGCGTAAGCGGTATTTTTTAAGCTATATTCAGCCACCGCGCGGTAAAACAGTGCTTCTGTGGTTTGCGGCTCTTGTTCGGCCCAAGCGCTGGCAATTATTTGTAAAGCAGTCCAATCAGCGGTTTTAAGTGGCTGCACAATTTTCATAAAAAATGGCCATTTTTCGGCAGATTGTGCCCAAAACGGTAACTTACTTTTGCTGATAATTGGCTGTTCGGTTTTGCTCATTAAACGCTGCACCCACTCAACCGACATATTGTAATAAAACGCATCGCGACCAGGGCTTTTAACCGTAACAATGCCCACTAAATTACCCGCATCGTCAAACATGCCGCCGCCGCTATCGCCCATTCGAAAGGCGTTGCTGGCTCTAATCACTACGCTGTCATCCATTGGGTATAAGCCTTTTACAAAGCCATAAGTACCATTGGGGCGAGGTGAGAAATTGGCGAAACCAACGGTGTAAACGGGCTGTTCATACTTAAGATTTTCGCTAGAACCAAATGTGGCGATTGGCGCTTTTAAGCCTTCTACCGTCAATATGCACAAATCATGGTGCCAATCTGGCTTGAGTGCGCTGGCGCTGTAGTTTTCGCCATTAGTGTTTACACTGACTGAAACGGCATCTGCCACTACGTGACAATTTGTGACAACTTGATCTTTAGCGATGACAACGCCTGAGCCTAAACCGTAACTGCCGTTGGCTAGCCCAACTTGCACTTTAACCACATGCGCACTGATTTTTTGCACTATTTCATCAGTAGTAGCCGCGTAAATAGGCGTTGCGGCAAGCAAAAACACGCTAGATAGAAATTCAGTGGAAAATAATAATGCAAGAACAGGTCTGGCCATGATAATCCCCAATCGTCAGTATTTAGTAAAACGCTCGCTTAATATAAAAAGGTCATGATTTATATTAGCAATTGTCGTACCAACTTGATAAAGCGGGATAGCAGGTAATTTAGAGAAGTTTGCATGCATTAATCAACAGAGGATGCTGATTAATGCATGATTTTGAGGTTTAGCGCACTAATAAAGTGCGCATTATTGAATGTAAGGCTTTTAGAGTAATAAGCGACGTACGTCTGACAACATCATGCGCATATGGCTGGTAAAACGGGCGCCATCGGCACCATCAACCACGCGATGGTCATAAGAAAGTGACATTGGTAAGATTAAACGCGGTTCAAATGTTTTGGTTTTGTCATCCAACACCGGCTGCATAGATGAGCGTGAAACGCCTAAAATCGCCACTTCTGGGCAATTGATAATGGGCGTAAACATCGTGCCGCCAATGCCGCCAAGGCTGGAAATAGTAAAGCAGCCGCCTTGCATTTCATCTACTTTCAATTTGCGTTCGCGCGCTTTGGTGGATAATTCGCCTAAATCGCGTGCAATATCCAGCACATCTTTTTGCTGCACATCTTTTACCACCGGTACCACTAAGCCATCTGGCGTATCGCAAGCAAAACCAATATTGAAGTAATTCTTCAAAATCAAGCTATCACCATCAGGTGAAAGCGAAGAGTTGAAATTAGGATAAGCTTTTAATGCATTCACAGACGCTTTAATTAAAAACGCCAACATAGTGAGCTTAACGCCACGTTTTTCAGCGTCCGCTTGCATGGATTTTCTGAAGTCTTCTAAATCGGTAATGTCTGCTTGGTCAAATTGCGTAACATGCGGTGCGGTCACCCAATTGCGATGCAAATTGGCACCTGATATCTTTTTAATGCGCGATAACGGCTTGGATTCAATTTCGCCAAACTGGCTGAAATCAATCACTGGCATTGGCAAGGTGGCAAGGCTACCTAAACCAGCGCCCATATTTTCGGTACGCGGTTTGGCTAGCTCGCCTTTAACAAACGCTTGAATATCGGCTTGGGTGATGCGGCTTTTTACAGCACTACCCTTAACAAATGCCAAATTAACACCTAATTCACGCGCAAATTTACGCACAGAAGGGCTGGCGTGCGATGTTTTGCCATCATTAACCACAACACTTTCGCCAACTGGCAAAGGTTGATGCGCTGGTTGCACTTGCTTTGGTGGTTCTGGGGCAGGGCGCGATGGTTCTGGAATGGCTGCCGCAATCGCCTCTTTGGGCGGGCTTGCAGGAGGCGCTTTAACTTCAACCGCTGGCGCGTTTGCCACCGCTGTGTCAGCTTCTAAAGTTAAAATCAAATGCCCTTGCGCGATTTTATCGCCCACTTTTAATTTCACTTCTTTAACCACGCCAGCAAACGGCGCAGGAATATCCATAGAAGCTTTATCCGATTCCACTGTGACCAGTGAATCGTCTTTAGCAATCGTATCGCCGGCTTTAACCAGCACTTCAATCACGTCAACGCTATCAAAGTTGCCAATATCAGGCACTAAAACATCTTGTAAACTCATAAGAAACCTTTTAATACTTAAAAAAGTGTGGTGCTAAAACGAACAAATTATTTTTCTAAAGTTAGTGCTATCTGATAGTTGCAATTATAAACGTTCATATAGATTTATAGGCAATGTGCTTGAAAAAAGCTTCACTGGACATTAATAATGACATTTCATATTTGTCATTAAGAAGTTGCTTATTACTGCACAAAAGTAATTTCAACTATAACACCCTGAAAATACTTATCAGATTGCATAACATTTGAAAATTGACCACCTAAAGAAAACTGCCATTGCTTAGTAGCGTACCAAACAATACCAAGTACGGATGCGCCGATATCGTTTTTGCCGCCAGTATAGTCGGCCATAATATGTACGTTTTCGGTAATGGGTATTTCTAAACCTGCTAGTAAATTCGTGCTTGTTTTATTTCCTGTAATCGCTTTATTAGCACTGTAAATACCTAAGTAATATTTCCCCCATTGATGAAGGTCAAAGGCATTATTAATATAATTATAAGAAGCAAATTGGTTATTCGAACTGTGTTCTGGTAGTGTAAATCCAGTTTGTGTTCCGATGCCAACCTTCCAGTTCGGATTAACGTAAAATCCCTTTTGCACATTTACCAATAATATAGGGTTGCTTTGTTGATTATCAGAAGAGTAAATATTGGCTCCAGGAATTGTAAGGCCGGTTTCCCAGCCTTGCCCTAGGCCATAATCAAGTGTTGTATTGGCAATGCCATTAGAAAAAAGATCCAGTTGTTCTTGAAAGAAAAATTTATCTTTTTCAGTAGTTTCTACCGAAGGCACGTTAAATAAGCTTTGCTGCGCAAAAGCGGGTGCGCCAATAAGCATATTATAAATAAATAACAAGGACCAAACACATCTTTTCCAGAAGTTATTATATTTTGCATATGTCATAAAATTCAATATATTCAGTAGTTTAGTGTTTTCAATCCTTGCTTTTAGCTAGATATATAATGTTTGAATGGCAAAATTAAATAACAACTAGAACAAGGTTTGATTAATTTTATGAAAAACTAAAGCCACAAATTTAACTGCAATTTGTGGCTTTAGTTGAAATTTGGTTTTAGTTAAACCGTTGTTGGATTTGGTTTATTCGCATCCAAATTGTATTTTTTTACTGCCTCAAGCACTTTAGTCGCTGGCAATTTACCTTCATCGCTCAGCGCTTTTAAGGCGGCAACCGTAATATAGCGCGCATCCACTTCAAAGAAATCACGCAAGGCCTCGCGGCTATCAGAGCGACCGTAGCCATCTGTACCCAATGCCACAAATTTATTTGGCACAAAGCGTTGAATCTGCTCAGCAAAGCTCTTCATATAGTCGGTTGAGGCAATCACTGGGCCTTTGGCATCTTTTAAACATTCCGCCACGTAATTCAAGCGTTGTGGTTTTTCTGGGTTCAGCATATTCCAGCGTTCGCAATCCAAGCCTTCACGGCGTAGTTCGGTAAAGCTGGTTGCACTCCATACATCGGCTGAAACGCCCCAATCTTTTTCTAGCAATTCGGCAGCTGCAATCACTTCGCGCAAGATGACGCCACTGCCCATCAATTGTACTTTTTCGCCTTTTGCTGATGATTTGCTGAAGCTGTACAAGCCTTTGAGTATGCCTTGCTCAGCACCCGCTGGCAGAGCAGGGTGACTATAGTTTTCATTCATCAAGGTGATGTAGTAATACACATCTTCTTGATTTTGCACCATGCGGCGCAAGCCTTCTTGAATGATTACCGCTAATTCGTAAGCAAATGTTGGGTCATAAGAAACACAATTTGGAATGGTGGCCGACATCAAATGGCTATGGCCATCTTCATGTTGCAAGCCTTCACCGTTTAAAGTGGTTCTACCCGCCGTTGCGCCAAGCAAGAAACCGCGTGCACGGCTATCGCCCGCTGCCCAAGCTAAATCGCCAATACGCTGAAAACCGAACATAGAATAGAAGATGTAGAACGGAATCATCTGCACGCCAGTGACTGAATACGACGTTGCCGCCGCGATCCAGCTAGAGAATGAGCCTGCTTCGTTAATACCTTCTTCTAAAATCTGGCCGTCTTTTGATTCTTTGTAATACATCACTTGGTCAGAATCCATTGGCTCATATAACTGACCCAAATGCGAGTAAATACCTAGCTGGCGGAACATACCTTCCATGCCGAATGTACGCGCTTCGTCTGGCACGATTGGCACAATATATTTGCCCAATGTTTTATCGCGCAACAATGTAGATAAAATACGCACAAATGCCATGGTGGTGGATATTTCACGCTCGCCGGTGGCGGTTAGCATATTTTCAAAAGCGGATAACGCTGGCACGGTTAATTCGTTACCTTTACGGCGACGTTGTGGCACAAAGCCACCCATCGCAGCACGGCGCTCTGCCATATACTTCACTTCTGGTGAATCATCGGCTGGCTTGTAAAAGCTTAAGTTTTCCACTTGCTCATCTGTAATCGGCAAATCAAAACGGTCACGGAATTTTTTCAGTGACTCGATATCCATGCTTTTTTGTTGGTGCGTGGTGTTTTGACCTTCGCCTGCATCGCCCATGCCATAACCTTTAACGGTTTTGGCTAAAATAACAGTTGGCTGACCTTTGTGATTTACCGCTGAATGGTAAGCGGCATACACTTTGTGCGGATCGTGACCGCCACGATTTAGGCGCCAAATATCTTGGTCGCTCATGGCGGCAACCATTTCTTTTAGCTCTGGATATTTTCCAAAGAAGTTTTCGCGTGTGTACGCGCCACCTTTGGCTTTAAAGTTTTGATATTCGCCATCTACGCATTCTTCCATGCGTTTTTTTAAGATGCCATCCTTATCCATGGCCAATAATGGATCCCAATACGAACCCCACACCACTTTTAATACATTCCAGCCAGAGCCGCGGAAATCAGACTCTAACTCTTGAATAATTTTGCCGTTGCCGCGCACTGGGCCGTCTAAGCGTTGCAAGTTACAGTTGACCACAAAAATCAAGTTATCTAATTTTTCGCGTGATGCCAATGAAATTGCGCCTAATGATTCTGGCTCATCCATTTCGCCATCACCACAGAACACCCATACTTTGCGGTCGCTAGTATCAGCAATGCCGCGGTCGTGCATATATTTTAAAAAGCGTGCTTGGTAGATACCTTGAATTGGGCCCAAGCCCATAGAAACGGTTGGAAATTGCCAGAAATCTGGCATTAACCAAGGGTGCGGATAGCTAGATAAGCCATTGCCACCTGTTTCTTGGCGGAAATTATCCATTTTATCTTCTGGAATAAGACCTTCAATAAAAGCACGCGCATACACGCCCGGTGAAGAATGGCCTTGAAAATAAATGCAATCGCCGCCGAAGTTTTCAGTTGGCGCGCGGAAAAAGTAGTTAAAGCCAGTGTCGTACAAAGTAGCCGCTGATTGAAAGCTGGCAATATGACCACCCACACCTGGCGATTTTTCATTGCTGCGTAGCACCGTCATAATTGCGTTCCAACGAACCAGCGCGCGAATGCGACGTTCTAGTTCTGGATCGCCCGGTAAGCGTTGTTGTAGATGAGTTGGAATGGTGTTTACATAAGCCGTTGTTGCGTTGTAAGGCAAGTTGCTGCCAGAGCGGCGCGCCTTATCAATCATGGCTTCTAATAAAAAGTGGGCGCGTTCTGTGCCTTCATTTTCTATTACAGCGGTTAAGGCGTCTAACCATTCCTGCGTTTCTAATGGATCGGTTTCTACTAATTTGTTTTGCGTGTTCGAGGTCATGCAGGGATAGTCTCCGTTGAGAGTGCTTGAATGGTTATAATGCAAGCAGCTCGTTAAATGCAAGTCGTCTTATTTAAAATATATAAATTTAATTATAAATAGGATGAACAGGCTTGATTTAATGCAATCTATAAAGACGTTAGTGTGGCTTTTTTAGGCTTTTTGGTCAAGTTAAACTGTTGGTGCGGTAGGCGTTTTTTAAAAGATTTGCTAGGTTTGTTATACATAATATATAAGAGTTAAGGATATTTAAATGTCGGTAAAATTAAGTCAATTTGCAGAAATATGTGATGAAAAGTCGTTATCTTCGCATAAACATTGTCTTTTTGTATTGAGTGATTTGCAAGTGGCAGCGCCAATATTTAACGAATTATTGCAAAATAAATTGCAGCGCAGTAATGCTGATTTTGGAAGCCTGAATAAAACACCAATAAGCTTAGATTTACCTAATGGTGGAATGGCGGTTTTTGTTGTTTTGGGTTCGGCATTATCCATGTTTCAAAAACACACATTATTGCGCAAAGCTATTAAGCCTTTGCTTGATGAAAATCCAGAAAATTTAGTAATTGGTTTGTTTGGCGATGAAGCAACTCGCGAAGCCAATGCCTGCGCGGCTTATTATGTGGCAAGTGTAAATGCTGTGTCTTTGCCTAATCATAAAGGCGCTAAATCTAAGCTTGAAGATAAATATAAGCCATTAAAAGACATCACTATTTATGGTTATAAAGCTGAGCACGATTATGGCTATGTTAATGCGCGCGTTGCCGCCAATACCTTGTGCCGCAGCTTAACTATTTTGCCGCCAAATGCCTTAACGCCGACTATTTATCGCGAAAAAGTAAAGCAATTGGCAAATGAATTTGGCTGGGCTTGGGAAGAATTTGATATGCCTGCATTACAAAAAATGGGTGCAGGCGCGTTTTATGCAGTTGGTCAGGGCAGTGAGCCGCTAGATGCCGCCATTGTACATTTGACTTATACGCCAACAGTCACCAAAAAACACATTGCGCTAGTGGGCAAAGGTATTTGCTTTGATACAGGCGGGCATAATCTTAAACCCGCCAAATATATGCAAGGCATGCACGAAGATATGAATGGCAGTGCAGTAAGCTTGGGAGTTTTGCAAGCGGTGACAGAAATGGCACTTGAGGTGAAAGTGGATTGCTGGTTAGCGATTGCGCAAAACCATATTGGGCCGCTGGCTTATAAACAAAATGACGTGGTAACCGCGCTAAATGGGTTGACGATTGAGATTGTGCATACCGATGCGGAAGGCCGTATGGTGCTGGCGGATACCTTAACACTAGCTAGTCGCCCCGATAAAAATGGCAATCTGCCTGAAGTGATTTTAGATTTTGCCACATTAACAGGCAGTATGCACACAGCATTAAGCGACCGCATGAGCGGTGTGATTGCTAATCGCCCAGAGCTGGCTTGCAAGGCGGTAGGTGCGGGAGCGGCGGCGGGAGAGCGTATTGTGGCTTTTCCGTATGACGATGATTTTGATGCTGATTTAGAAAGCGACATTGCCGATATTAAGCAATGTACTTTAGAGGGTGGCGCTGACCATATTCATGCGGCGCGTTTTTTAGGCAAATTTATTGAAAACGACATTGCGTGGCTACACACCGATTTATCTTCTTATAATCGCAAAGGTGGTTTGGGTGCGGTTGCAACCGACACCAATGGCTTTGGCGTTGGCTTTGGAATTGAGTTGATTAAAAACTTAATGAATTAATGCTTAATGAAATAAAGCTTAACGAAAAAATACTGCTGTTTCGCTAATCCTGATTAATAATTTGCACGCTAATAATTAATGTGCTATTAATACTATTAATTGAAATTGTTAATTAATTGTTGCTAATTGTTAGTTGATTGTTTCAAGAATAAAAGAAGTCGCTTTTTAAGCAGCTAAAAAACAAACTTTTGTCACATTCAATCTATTCGGGAGAAGCAAAATGGCATTCAAAAATACATTAAGTCGATTGTTATTATCAATAGCAGCGTTTAGCACTATGCTAGTATCGCTGCCAGCAGCGGCTGAAGATTCACTTTACACGCGCTTAGGCGGCACGTATAACATCGCCTCAACGGTTGATCATTTGGTGGATAAAATTTACGTTAACCGCGCTTTAAATGCTAACCCTGCTTTAAAAGCGGTGCATGATAACGTGGATAGCAAAGCAGGTTTTAAAGTAATGCTGACCAATTGGGTAGTGCAAGAAACAGGCGGCCCAAAAATTTATGTGAAAGATGAGTTTGGTCGTGGCAAATCAATGAAAGACAGCCACCCACATTTAAAAATCACTAATCGTGAATTTAATATTATTTTGATTGAATGCTTACAAACATTTTATGCGTTTAATGTGCCAGATCACGAAATTAGCCAATTAATGGGTAGCTTAGAAAGTTATCGTAATGTAATTGTGACAGCTGAAAAACCAGTATCAGAGCCAGTGCGAAAATAATAAGTAAAACTTAAGCATTAAAAAAGCCAGCGTAAAAGCTGGCTTTTGTTTTAAGACTGCACATTAGCAACAAGTGGCTGGATGCTAATTGGGCTGTGCCTCAGCGCTAGACATAGTGCCAACTAAGCGATGTAAAGTTTCTTTAAGTTGACCAAATTCATCGGTGCTTAAGCCTGTTTGGCAGGCTACGCCTTCTTGCACTTTTGCAATTTGATGTTGTAGTTCATGACCAATTTTTGTTAATTTGATTTCTACAATACGTTCATCTTTTTGATTGCGAACGCGTGAAATAAAGCCAGCTACTTCTAAACGTTTAAGCATAGGTGTTAAGGTGGCAGAGTCAAGTTCTAAACGTTGTGCAATTTTACCAACGCTAATGCCATCTGTTTCCCACAAAACTAACATAACTAAATATTGTGTATAAGTAATTCCCAGTGGCTCTAATGAGCAGCGATAGGCTCGCGTAAGGGAATGGGTGGCCGCGTATAACGCAAAGCACAGCTGGTGATCAAGTTTAAGATTATCGTAAGCAGACATGAATAATTGTGTAATATTTCCCGGTAAATTTAGATTTTTAAGTTATCCCATTTTAGTTGATTAAGCAAATCATTTGCAATGCAAACTATATTAATAATAGGCCTTATTCTGTTAACAATTGTTAATTGGCGGCACTAATAAAAAAAGAAGAATTTAATCTGACTAAGCTGGCAATTATTAAAGTGTGTTGCAACTAAGCAAGGGCGCTGATAGTGTGTGAAATATTGGAAAATTTACAAATAATCCATTAAGTAAGTACGTCAAAGTCAGCAAAAACGTAAATTAGCGGAGGTAAGTTGATGGAAAATTTAGATTGGCTGCAAAGCTTTCCTGCTTTATTGAAGCTTGAGCCAAATGCGCGTGATATTTTAATTAAATCGGCACGTATGGTAGAGGCGCCAGTAGGCACCGTTGGTTATCGTGAGGGCGGGGCATGTGGTGCTTATGTGATGCGCCTTGCAGGGCAATCGCGCGTTTATAAAATGTCGACCAGTG
>JAYWCF010000311.1:0-3088 GCA_043780715.1 Methylotenera sp.
TGGCGCGGCGGCAGATATTTTCTAGCAAGCTTATCGTGCGCAGTAAGGCAATATCGCTATTGCTTTCCTCAGCTGCTATTTCAATCACCATTGGCATCAAGCGATCAAATCGTTGGCGGCTACTTTCGGGTAATTGCTGATATCGGCTACTGGTGCGCAGCATTTTTAAACGTTGCAAAGCTTCATTGGCATCTGTGTAACCCGCATCGGATAATGCTCGCAAGGCATCATTAGGTTCAAGCGTTTGTTGCCACAGCGCTTGATAAACCGATGCTGATTTATCTTCAGCTGGTGAATTTGTACTGGGCGCCTCGGCATTAAAAGTAGCATCAAAATGCTGCTGAACAACTTTTCTGTGCGCATTTAATTGCACTAAAAAGCTTTCCCAATCGCCAAACTGCATGGCCTTGGCGATACGCGCGTACGCCACATCATTTTTTGGCAAATCCTGCGTTTGCTGATCGTCCACATACATTAATCGGTGCTCTAAATTTCTTAAAAACACATAAGCAGAGGTTAGTTCAGATACGGTTTTTTCTGGCAACAAGCCTTTGTTTTGCAACAGTTTTAACACTTGCAAAGTCGGTTTTATTTGTAAGCTGGTATCGGTTCCGCCGCGTATCAATTGAAAAACTTGCGCAATAAATTCAATCTCGCGAATACCGCCGCGACCTAATTTAATATTATCTTGCAGGCCTTTTTGCAGCACATCGCGCTGAATTTGCATCTTCAAATCGCGCAGGCTAGTTAATGCGTTGAAATCTAAATATTTTCTGAAAACAAATGGCTTAAGCAATTTGGTCAGCTTGTCTTCTGGCCCCGCTACCACGCGGCCTTTTATCCAAGCATAACGCTCCCACTCGCGGCCGTTATTTTGATAATACTCTTCAAGCGCATCGCAATTTGGCACTAAAACGCCTTCAGAGCCAAATGGCCGCAAGCGCATATCCACCCTGAATACAAAGCCATCTTCAGTCACATCATCCAGCGCCGATATTACTTTTTTACCCAGCTTATTAAAAAAATCTTGGTTGCTGATGATATTAGCTGCGTTTGAGGTGTCGCCTACGGACTCATAACTAAAAATCAAATCCACATCAGAAGATACATTCAGCTCAACCCCGCCCAACTTGCCCATGCCCACTACAATCATCTGCTGTGGCAAGCTAAATTCGCTGCAAGGCTTGCCATATATAGCCTCTAGCCAAGTTGAGTGAAAATTTACAGCGGTTTGAATAGTGATTTCAGCTAATTCAGAAGTGGTTTGCATCACCTCATTTAAATCGCACAATTGATTCAAATCGCGATAAATAATTCTGAGCAAAACACGTTGACGCAGATGCCTTAATGCTTTTTTAAGTGACAATTCATCCGTTATTTTTGCATCACTTAAAAAATGCTGCATGTTTTCAAGCGTATAAGTTTGCGCATGATTTTGTAGCAAATCTTCTAGTAGAAAGGCATCTTTTGACAGCAAACGACTTGCGTACAAACTACAATTGACTAGGTGTTGCAATCCAGCCTCAAAACGAGTTGGCGCTTGGGTTTGCGATAAGTATTTATCCAGTGTTAGCATGCGTTTTTTAAGGTAATATGACGTTTAAACATTTGTATTACATCTTACCTTAAACATTATTATAAAAAATAAATGTCATTAATCTATATCAAATTAATCAATGATTAATTAGTGACAAATTTGGGAGTTGCGTTGCATGGCTATTGAATCTGTTTTAACCGAAAACCGCGTATTTCATCCAAGTGAGGCATTCATTGCACAGGCCAATGTATCTGGCTTAGCTGCTTATAATGCACTTTGTGCAGAAGCCGAAGCCGATTATGAAGGTTTTTGGGCGAAATTAGCGCGTGAGTTATTGGTTTGGCATAAACCTTTTACCAAAACGTTAAATGAGTCAGAAGCGCCATTCTACAAGTGGTTTGAAGATGGCGAGTTGAATGTTTCAGTCAACTGTTTAGATAAACATCTAGCCGCAATCCCCAATAAAACCGCGATTATTTTTGAAGCTGATAGCGGTGAAACCAAAACGGTGACCTACAAAGAGTTGTATCACCAAGTGTGCCAATTTGCTAACGGCTTAAAAACGTTAAATTTAGATATAGGCTCACGCGTTATTATTTACTTGCCCATGGGTATTGAGGCGATTGTGGCCATGCAAGCTTGTGCGCGCTTAGGCTTAACGCACTCTGTGGTGTTTGGTGGTTTTTCGGCCAAAAGCTTAAATGAGCGCATGATTGATGCAGGTGCGGTGGCGATTATTACCTCTGATGGTCAGTATCGCGGCGGCAAAACATTGCCGTTAAAAGCGGCTGTAGATGAAGGTATTGCCCAAGCAAAAAGTGAGCATGGCTGGGATGGCATTCAAAAAGTGATTGTGCTGAAAAAAACAGGTCAAGATGTGGCCTGGAACACCAGAGATATTTGGTGGACAGACTTAATCGCAGGCGAACCTGATACCTGTGAGCCTGTCATGGTAAATGCGGAACATCCGCTATTCTTGCTTTACACCAGCGGCTCAACAGGTAAACCAAAAGGCGTGCAACATAGCTCAGCCGGTTATTTATTGCATGCCATGAACACCATGCGCTGGACTTTTGATATCAAGTCTGTTGATATCAAGTCCACAAAAAATGAGTCTTTTGACGTAAAAGCCGATGACGTGTATTGGTGTACGGCCGATGTGGGCTGGATTACCGGCCACAGCTACGTAACCTATGGCCCATTGGCAATGGGCGCAACACAAGTGGTATTTGAGGGCATTCCTACCTACCCTAACGCTGGTCGTTTTTGGCAGATGATTGAAAAGCATAAAGTAAGCATTTTCTACACAGCGCCAACGGCCATTCGCTCACTCATTAAATCTAGCGAAACCGATGCAAGCACACACCCAAAACAGTACGATTTAAGCAGCTTACGTTTATTAGGCACAGTGGGCGAACCGATTAACCCAGAAGCGTGGATGTGGTATTACGAACAAGTTGGCGGCAGCCGCTGCCCTATTGCCGACACCTTTTGGCAAACCGAAACTGGCGGCCATGTGATTACGCCGCTACCCGGTGCGCATTCGTTAAC
>JAYWCF010000312.1:0-3088 GCA_043780715.1 Methylotenera sp.
CGAATGTTGTCAATCACCATTTGGATGCGCAAGTGGCGCTGGCGGAGATGATAGAGATTGCGTTAACTGTTTCGCAACTAAAACAACGCACAGGGCGCGAAACGCCAACAGTGATTACTTAATAAAAAAGCCAGCTGAAGCTGGCTTTTTTATTAATAGCATTCAATTTTTAAACGAATTATTTGCCGCCCACAATTTTAGCTACCCATTCTTGCGCATCAATTTGTTGATCGCCAGATTTATCTTGCATGCCAAATACGTTTTTATGATGGGTTAAAAACTCTTCACGAGTCACTTCGTGATTGCCATCAGCGTCTATTACTTTCATCATTTTCATTGAACGTAATTCGCGCGCATAACCGCCAGTGGTTAAATCTAGTTTTGAATTTTTGCTTGGTCCTGTCCACTCTTTCGCATCTAATGAGTCATCACCATCTTTATTAAGCGCATCAAAAACGCTGTTGTAATAGCTGTCGGCCTCAGCCGCTGTCACCATATGGTTGCCATCGGCATCTAGCATTTTCATCATGCCCATTTTTTGGTATTCGCGTGCGTAACCGCCTGTGCCTACCATTGCATCTGCCGCAAAAGCACTGGCAGAAATAGAAAGCAGTAAGCCTGTTGCAAATGCTAATTTGGTTAATTGTAAAGTCATTTTGAATCTCCTAAGATTGATTAAGTTGTGAGCGCCAGTTTTTAGTTTAAAAAAGTTTCTAGCTCGCAACCTTTAGTCATCAAAGATTCAGTATTACTTACATTTTTTTAGAGATATTTAATTTATATGCTTTAAAACAGTGACTTAGTAATTACTCTACTTGCTTAATCGTCATTTGATTATTAAACAAACGCACATCCATGCGGCCCAAATAACTCATGCCCAGCAATACATCGCCACCTAAACCGGGCGCTATCATGGCTGAAACATTGTTGGCTTCAACGCCGCCCACCTTTACCGATTCCAAGCGCACCATATAGCCAACACTATCGCCATTGGCGGTATTGGTGCGCACGGCAGATAAGCTTTTAAGTTGCAGTTTATCGGCTACTGCTTGCGATATTGCTACCCCCGTTGCGCCAGTATCCACCAATACACTCACTTTTTGATTGTTAATCAATGCTTCTGCGCGGTAGTGGCCGTCTAAGCCGCGTTGCAAAACCACTTCATTGGCGTTATCGCCCAGCCGCCACATTTTATTGGGGTTTTGAATATTATCGATTAAATAAAAAATACCTGCGGCTAGGCTTAACCAAACGATGCTGTAAATGATGGCATTGCGCGACACTTTAATTAAACCGTATTACGTAATTAAAACGGCAAGGCCACATGCGGCGCGGTGCCCCAAATCACCTCTCTAAATTGCGCTTGAATGCGTTTTAAGGCCGCTTCAGAATCCGCTTCAAATCGCAGCACAATCACTGGCGTGGTGTTGCTAGGGCGCATTAAACCAAAACCATCAGGGTATTCAACACGCAAGCCATCAATGGTAATCACCTCAAGCGCGCCTTCAAAATTGGCCGATTGTTGCAGCGCGGCGATTAAGGTGTGCGGCTCGCCTTCTTTCATTTGAATGTGCTGCTCTGGCGTGCTAACGCTATCGGGTAGGCTATTTAGTATCTCAGAAGGATTGTTAAAATGGCTTAAAATTTCTAGCATACGCGCGCCTGAATACAAGCCATCATCAAAGCCATACCAGCGTTTTTTGCCGTTAATATCGGCATCGTTAAAGAACACATGGCCGCTCATTTCGCCGGCTAATGCTGCATTGGTTTCTTTAATTTTGGCTTTTACTAATGAATGGCCAGTTTTCCACATCAGCGGATTACCGCCGTATTTGCGTATCCAAGGGCTTAAATTGCGTGTCGATTTCACGTCAAAAATAATCGTGGCGCCTTTGTTGCGGCTTAACACATCTTCTGCAAACAATAATAATTGCCTGTCAGGGTAAATAATCTGGCCATCTTTGGTAACAATGCCAAGCCTATCGCCATCGCCATCAAACGCCAAGCCAATTTCGGCGCGGCTAGTTTGCAATAAGTTGGCTAAATCCACCAAATTTTCTGGTACAGAAGGGTCTGGATGATGGTTTGGAAAATGGCCATCTACCTCACAAAATAGCTCATCCACGCGGCAACCAATGGCGTTATACAGCGTTTTTGCAAACGCGCCTGCCACGCCATTGCCGCAATCCACCGCAATTTGCATTGGGCGCGCCAGCTTAATATCCGCTTGAATAGTTGAAATGTAATCTTCGGCAATCGCATAATTGCGCTCAATACCATCGCCATAGGTAAAGTTTTTTTGCTCTATACGCTGACACAAACTTTGAATCGAATCATTCGACAGTGTTTCACCCGCCAGCACCATTTTTAATCCATTGTAATCCGGTGGGTTATGGCTACCAGTCACCATCACGCCGCAATTAGTATTGAGATGATATGCCGCAAAATACACCATTGGTGTTGCCACCATGCCTAAATTCACCACATTTACACCCGCCTTACGAATGCCGCTAGATAAAGCCTGTGCTAGCTCTGGGCCAGATAAACGGCCATCGTAGCCAATGCAAATTTCGGTTTGTGCACGGTTTTTAGCTTCCGACCCTAATGCATGGCCGATTAACTCAACGATTTCTGGCGTTAATGTTTTGCCCACAATGCCGCGTATATCATAGGCTTTAAAGATTTCTTTTGGAATGATGCTGCTGTTTGTATTTTGCATAATTGGGTTCAATACATTTGTAAAATTTAGGGGGGGTGATTTTAAGATAACTATTTTTCGATTATTCGGCTTCTTCAATCCAAGCCAGTTGAATGGCCTCTAAGATTTTTTCACCACAATGCTCAGGGCCTTCTTCAAAGCCGTCTAAACCCATTACCCATTGCATTAAATCGGTAAAGCGAATGGTTTTAGGATCAATTTCAGGGAATTTATCGGCTAATTCTTCGGCGATTCGAAGGCTATCTGTCCATTTCATTGCAAACTTTCAATCAACAAAATTGAATTATAACGCGCCTTATTAGACCAATATGCAAATCATGTAAATTGCTCGCTTAAAAAAATCCCAGCGCCTTGTTTTAATAAAGGCTG
>JAYWCF010000313.1:0-3087 GCA_043780715.1 Methylotenera sp.
GGCTTTAATTAAGCAATTTTTAAGTCAATAATGGCAATTAAACATTTCTTACAGTTTAACGATTTAAGCACCGATGCGCTTAATCATATTTTTGCGCGCGCCACGTGGATAAAAGGCCAATTTAAGGCTTATAAGCAATATTGGCCACTGCAAGATAGAACCTTGGTGATGATTTTTGAAAAAGCCAGCACGCGCACACGTTTGAGTTTTGAAGCGGGCATGCACCAGCTTGGCGGCTCAGCCATTTACTTGAATACGCGCGATTCGCAACTTGGCCGCGGCGAACCTGTAGAAGACGCCGCACAAGTCATTTCGCGCATAAGTGACCTTGTGATGATTCGCACGTTTGAACAAGAGATTATCGAACGTTTTGCTAGCAACTCGCGTGTGCCAGTCATTAACGGCCTTACCAATGAATATCATCCTTGCCAAATTTTAGCGGATATTTTTACGTTTATCGAGCATCGTGGCAGCATAAAAGGCAAAACTGTGGCTTGGATTGGCGACAGTAATAATGTGTGCAATACCTGGCTGCAAGCCGCAGAAATGCTTGATTTTAACGTGCATGTTAGCACGCCGCCAGGTTATGAAGTAGAAGCAGAGCGCGCAAATTTGTATGGCAATGATCACTTTGAAACGTTTGCTGACCCAATGGATGCTGCGCGCGGCGCAGATTTGGTGACCACGGACGTGTGGACAAGTATGGGTTTTGAGGCAGAAAATGCAGAGCGCAAACGCGACTTTGCCGATTGGCAGGTGGATGCAGACATGATGAAAGTGGCCAGCAAAGACGCGCTATTTATGCACTGCTTGCCTGCGCATCGCGGCGAAGAAGTAGCCGCAGATGTCATTGATGGCGCGCAAAGTGTGGTGTGGGATGAAGCAGAAAATAGACTGCACGTGCAAAAAGCGCTGATGGAATATTTATTGTTGGGAAAAATTTAGTTGTAGGGTGGGTTGGCTGCAAGGCAGCGTAACCTACCGTCGTGTTAATAAGTGGTGGGTTACGGCTTCGCCTAATCCACCCGACAAGAGGGTGTTTAGAAGTTATGAGCAAAGTGAATAAAGTAGTTCTCGCCTATTCGGGCGGCCTAGATACTTCGGTAATCTTGAAGTGGTTGCAAGACGAATACCAATGCGAAGTGGTGACGTTTACCGCCGATTTAGGCCAAGGTGAAGAGCTAGAACCCGCGCGAGCCAAAGCAAAGTCTGCAGGTGTTAAAGAAATTTTCATCGACGATTTACGCGAAGAATTTGTGCGCGATTTTGTGTTCCCTATGTTTCGCGCCAACACGGTGTATGAAGGCGAATACTTGCTCGGCACATCCATCGCGCGGCCTTTAATAGCCAAACGCTTGATTGAAATTGCTGCAGAAACCAAAGCCGATGCCATCTCGCACGGCGCGACTGGTAAAGGCAACGACCAAGTACGTTTTGAGCTGGGCGCGTATGCACTTAACCCCAATATTCACATTATCGCGCCTTGGCGCGAGTGGGATTTACTCAGCCGCGAAAAATTGATGAATTATGCCCAAATGCACGGCATTCCAGTAGACATGAAGCACAAACAAGGTGGCAGCCCATATTCTATGGACGCCAATTTGCTGCACATCAGCTTTGAAGGCCGCCATTTAGAAGACCCAGCCGCAGAAGCTGAAGACGGCATGTGGCGGTGGACAGTGTCACCAGAAGTGGCGCCAGATGCTGCGGAATACTTAGATATTGAATACGTGAATGGTGACCCCGTTTCACTTAACGGCGAAGTCATGAAGCCGCATGAATTGCTCGCACACTTGAATCAACTTGGTGGCAAACACGGTATTGGCCGATTAGATTTGGTGGAAAATCGTTACGTGGGCATGAAATCACGCGGTTGTTACGAAACACCTGGCGGCACCATTATGCTCAAGGCGCATAGAGCGATTGAAAGCATTACTCTTGACCGCGAAGTGGCGCATTTGAAGGATGATTTAATGCCGCGTTACGCCAGCATGATTTACAACGGCTACTGGTGGAGTCCTGAGCGTTTAGCATTGCAAACATTAATCGACCACACGCAAAAATCGGTGAATGGCTGGGTGCGGCTTAAACTGTATAAAGGCAACGTGATTGTAGCGGGGCGCGATAGCAAAACGGATTCGCTGTTTGATTCTAGTATCGCCACATTTGAAGATGATAAAGGCGCGTATGACCAACGCGACGCGGGCGGCTTTATTAAGCTAAATGCGCTAAGAATGCGCATTGCAGCAAATTTGAAACATAAAAATAAATCTCAATAAAAAGTAATTTTGACCATACATAATAATACGATGCAACGCAATATAACAGCTTACGATTCAACCTTGCGAGACGGCGCGCAGGCGCAGGGCGTGTCGTTTACGGTAGAAGACAAGCTAAAAATTGTCGAGCGCTTAGATGCACTGGGCATAGGTTATATTGAAGCGGGCAACCCAGGATCGAACCCAAAAGATTTGGTATTTTTTGAGCGTGTGCGCGCTCTTAAATTAAAACACGCCAAAATTATCGCTTTCGGCAGCACGCGCAAGCCCAATATCAGCGCAGTTGCGGACAATAATTTGCAATCGCTATTATTAGCAAAAACTGATGCGGTCGCGATTTTTGGCAAAAGTTGGGATTACCAAGTCACTGATATTTTGCGTACAACATTAGATGAAAACTTGAGCATGATTGCCGATAGCATTGCATTTTTAAAAGCGCAAGGCAAAGAAGTGGTGTTTGACGCCGAACACTTTTTTGATGGCTATAAAGCTAACCCAGAATATGCGCAAGCAACGCTGCAAGCCGCCGCCGATGCGGGCGCTGACGTGTTGTGCTTATGCGATACCAATGGTGGCACTTTCTCAGATGACGTGTTTACCATTACGCAAAAAGTGGTTACGCGTTTTAAAGTGCAAGTGGGCATTCATTGTCATAACGATTGCGAAATGGCGGTTGCCAACTCGGTTGCAGCGGTAAAAGCGGGCGCCAGCCAAGTGCAGGGCACCATTAACGGTATTGGCGAGCGTTGTGGCAATGCTAATTTATGCGCGATTATCCCGAATGTGCAATTAAAACTGGGCTTAAGCT
>JAYWCF010000314.1:0-3085 GCA_043780715.1 Methylotenera sp.
AGTTTCAAACTTTACTGGGTGTAACCGGTTCTGGCAAAACATTTACCATGGCCAATGTAATTGCGCGCACTGGCAAGCCAGCCATTGTGATGGCGCCTAATAAAACGCTTGCCGCGCAGTTGTATAGTGAGTTTCGCGAATTTTTCCCAAATAACTCGGTTGAATATTTTGTTAGTTATTACGATTATTATCAACCAGAAGCCTATGTGCCATCGCGCGATTTGTTTATTGAAAAAGATTCCAGCATTAATGAGCATATTGAGCAGATGCGCCTATCTGCCACCAAAGCGTTACTAGAGCGCGAAGACAGCATTATCGTGGCTACTGTTTCAGCTATTTACGGCATTGGCGACCCTAGCGATTACCACGGCATGGTATTGCATTTAAAGCAGGGCGAAAAACTCAGCCAGCGTGATGCGATTGACCGCTTAATTGGTATGCAATATGACCGCAATGATTTTGATTTTAGCCGCGGCTGTTTTAGAGTGCGTGGCGATGTGATTGATATCTTCCCCGCTGAAAATAATGAAACCGCTGTGCGCGTTAGTTTGTTTGATGATGAGATTGAAACCATCACTTTATTTGACCCATTAACAGGACAAATATTTAATAAAATTCAACGGTTTACCATCTATCCTTCAAGTCATTACGTAACTCCGCGTGAGACTACTGTTAAGGCGATTGAAAAGATTAAAAAAGAGCTAGTAGACCGCGTGGCTTTTTATATCAAAGAAGGCAAATTGGTTGAAGCACAGCGTATTGAGCAACGCACTCGCTTTGATTTGGAAATGCTAAACGAAATTGGCTTTTGCAAAGGCATCGAAAACTATTCGCGCCATTTATCCGGCCGCAACCCAGGTGATCCGCCACCAACATTAATTGATTATCTGCCTGATGACGCGCTGATGATTATTGATGAAAGCCATGTAACCGTGCCGCAAGTGGGCGGTATGTTCTTAGGCGACCGATCGCGCAAAACGAACTTGGTGGATTATGGCTGGCGCTTACCATCGGCCATGGATAACAGGCCGCTTAAATTTGAAGAATTTGAACGCATTATGCGCCAATGTGTATTTGTATCGGCCACGCCTGCCGACTACGAAAAAAACCATCAACAACAAGTGGTCGAAATGATCGCGCGACCCACAGGCTTGATTGATCCGCAAATTGTGGTGAAACCAGCCGATACGCAAGTAGATGATTTGCTTGGCGAAATTAAGCTGCGTGTGGCAGTGGGTGAGCGTGTG
The DNA here is from genome assembly GCA_043780715.1 of Methylotenera sp. GTDB lineage: Bacteria > Pseudomonadota > Gammaproteobacteria > Burkholderiales > Methylophilaceae > Methylotenera_A. The sequence goes on from JAYWCF010000314.1 coordinate 1,248, forward strand.
TTGGCAACAACCTTAACCAAGCGCATGGCAGAAGATTTAACCGATTATTTGAATGAGCATGGCGTAAAAGTGCGTTATTTGCATAGCGATATCGATACGGTTGAACGTGTGGAAATTATCCGCGATTTGCGTTTGGGCGAATTTGATGTGCTGGTTGGCATTAACTTGCTGCGCGAAGGTTTAGACATCCCAGAGGTGTCGTTAGTGGCAGTGCTGGATGCCGATAAAGAGGGCTTTTTACGTAGTGAACGCAGCTTGATTCAAACATCTGGCAGGGCGGCGCGAAATTTAAACGGCAAAGTGATTTTTTATGCCAATAAAATCACCCGCAGCATGAAAGCCGCTATGGACGAAACTGAGCGCAGGCGCGGCGTTCAGATTGCCTTTAACACGGCAAACGGCATTGTGCCAAAAGGTATTAGCAAAAGTATCAAAGACATGATTGATGGCGTTTACGATAAAGACGAAGCGCAACGTGAACGCAAAGCGGCGCAAGATCAAGCCAATTATGAAAGCTTAAGCGAAAAACAATTAGCCAAAGAAATGAAGCGCTTAGAAAAATACATGCATGTTGCCGCTAAGAATTTGGAATTTGAAAAAGCGGCTGATTTTAGGGATCAGTTGAAAAAACTGAAAATAAAAGTGTTTGGCGCGGAGATGCCAGATTTGGCTTAATATTATATTAATCAATTAATTAAAGCTAATAATTAAAGTAATTTATCATGATAATTTCAGATATCACGCCAATTGTTGGCAGTATTGCAGCGGTATTTACGACGGTTGCTTTTGTGCCGCAAGCGCTGCATTCTTATAAAACGCGCGATTTATCGGGCATTTCACTGCCAATGTATACAACATTTACCATTGGCGTTGCGTTGTGGCTGATTTATGGTTTATTGCAGCACGATTGGCCGATTATTATTGCAAACGCCATTACCGTTTGTTTATCGGCGATGATATTAGTATTAAAAGTTAAGCAAATGAAAGCAATAAAGAATCACCTAAAAAATCAGCTCAGTTGATTGGCAAAATCATGATTCACATCGCGATGTCCAGCTTCATCGGCGCGCACCACTAATATCACATCGCGCAATTTAGCATCAGGCTGCAAATGCCAGTAATCAATGGCCAATTGCGGTGCGGGTACGTTTTCATATTTGCCGCTATCCACGCCTGCTAAATATTCGGTGTAGCTGTAAACCGCCTCTTCCTCAAAATAGCCTACAACGCGGTGCGCGGTTTTAGGCGATATTAAATACAATAAAAAGAAGCCGTTATAAAAAACTCCCTGCGCAATTAAAATGAGGAAACGTTCAAAAGCGCTGGGTTTGGCGATTTCGATAAATGTCATTAAATGCATGCGCTCATTTTCGGCTTCATCTAATAGTGTGCGTATCCAGCCATTATCGGATTGCATGCGCCTTAATGAATGCAAGTGCTGCAAAGTGCCGCCCACCATGCCAGGCACGCCAGCAATGGTTTCTAGCACAACGGCACGGTGACCATAGCGGCCACTAAAAAAGGTATCGGCAAAAAAGCGCATGGCTTTGGTAAAGCTATAGGCAAAATTATCTGAAAAACCAACTGGCTGTTGGTGATGATTTAAGTCTAGCGTTATAACATCGTTAGCTGACATGGTTGAATCCTTGAAGGGAGTTGCTATTAAGGCATTTATTTCACGCAATTGTTGCAATTACTTTGATTTATCTCATTTATTCGTTCAATCAGATTGATTTACAAAGCCTTATTGACTATAATCGCGTACTTTTCAACCCTTGCCACACCGACAGCATATCGGGTGGCTGCAAACCACAAGGAGATTTCATGCGACATTATGA
>JAYWCF010000315.1:0-3078 GCA_043780715.1 Methylotenera sp.
TTTCAAATTTTTTAATGGCCGCGATAGAGCGAAAAGTTTTACCAACCAGTTGGCTAATACCTATTTAGAGAAAAGAAACCAGCATTTTAAAATTCTGCTTTATCAAAACATTGGTGCAGTTGTTTTATATGCGGTTATCGGCACATCCATGCTGGCTTTGGGCGGTGCGCTGGTTATTCAGGGCCAAATTAACTTAGGCCAATTTGTGGCGGCAGAGTTGATTATTTTTGGTGTGTTAACGGCTTTTGTGCGCTTTATTAGCAAGCTGGAATACTTTTACGACATGCTGGCAGGGCTGGATAAAATTGGCGTTTTAGATGATTTACCGCAAGAAAAACTAGGCCAGCACGAAATTGAAGACCAACAGTTAACGCGTGTGGCGGCCAATCATGTTTCATTTCAATATTCACCCAGAATTCAACCCATTAACGATATTAGCTTTCAGCTTTCTAAAGGCGAAAGCTTGGCTATTTTGGGTGAATCGGGCACAGGTAAATCCACGCTGATTGGCATTGTAACCGGCCTTAGGCAGCCAACAATTGGCCATATTGAGTTTAATAACAATGATTTACGCCAACTTAATCAAAACTCGCTGCGCAATTTGATTGGTATTGCCAGCCGGGTAGAAATTGTTGAAGGCAGCATTATCGATAATATTATATTAAGCCGGCCCAACATTACCTTGGGTAGCGTTAATGTAGTGTTAAATGAATTAGGCTTGCTAGAAGATTTTTCCAATTTAGAACATGCGCTTGATACGCCATTAACCGCGTTTGGCGCGCCGCTTTCAACCACGCAAATTCAACGGCTAATGTTAGCCAGAGCCATTGTGGCTAGGCCTAGCCTGCTGATTATTGATGGCTTGTTGGATAGCTTTACCAGCAAAGAGCTAGATGCTGTGCTGACTTTATTTAACTCGCATCAATCGGATTGGATGCTGATTGTGACGACGCGCTTTAAGCATATTGCCGAAAAATTTGGTAGCACATTGCACCTTACCCAGCAGCAAGGTGGCCAAAAATGAATCAGTACAAATCCAATCAAAATGCCTTAGTGGTCGCGCAAACGCCTGCTGCTGTTTCGCGGTACATCACAATAATGGTTGTGTTGTTTTTTGTATTACCACTGATTGCCTTATTTTTACCTTGGCAACAAAACGTATCGGCGGCGGGTAAAGTCACGGCTTTATCACCATCCGAACGTGTGCAAACCATAGATGCGCCTTTAAATGGCGTGATTAGCAAATGGTACGTAAATGAGGGCAGCGTGGTGAAAGCGGGTGATGTGCTGCTTGAAATTAGCGATATTGACCCCTTATTTAAAGACCGTTTAGCGGCGCAGCGCGATAATCAGCAAGATAAGTTAGCCGCTAAAGAAGATGAATTAAAATCGTATGAGGTTCAGCTGCAAAATTTAATGATTTCGCGCGATGCAAAAATAGCTGCCGCGCAATTTAAGCTAGATGTGGCTAAGCAAAAAATAATATCAAGTACTGAAACCATTAGCTCTGCACAGGCCACCTTAGATGCCGCGCAATTTCAAAGCAGCCGCTTACAGCGTTTATTTAACGATGGCTTGGTGTCTAAACGCGATTTAGAAGTGGCAGAAAGAGATTTGATTATTGCCAAGCGCAATATCAACAGCGCTCAGGCCATGCGCAATTCGGCACAAGCTGAGGCGCTATCTGCTCAAGCTGATATTCAGCAAATTCGCGCTGATACGCAAGCGTCGTTAGATTCAAGCAATGCCGGTATTAATAAAATTAAAGGGGAATTGGCCGATAGCCAAAACAGCCTAACCAGCTCGGAAATCAATTTATCGCGTCAAAATATGCAAAAAATAGTTGCGCCGCGCTCTGGCACTATTTTTCGATTACCAGTCAATTCGCAATCGCAAATGATTAGTCAGGGCCAACCTTTGTTGGTTATTTTGCCAGAAACAGCCATGCGCTCTGTTGAGTTGTGGGTAGATGGCCGCGATGCGCCATTAATCAGCAAAGGCAATATGGTGCGCTTAGAGTTTGAGGGCTGGCCAGCGATTCAGGTGCCTGGCTGGGCGCAGGTGGGTATTGGTACATTTGCCGGAAAAGTGGCTTTTGTAGACCCAACCGACAATGGCACAGGCAGTTTTCGTATTATGGTAGTGCCCGATAAAGCCTATCCAAATTGGCCTTCAGCCCGATTTTTAAGGCAAGGTATTAGCGCAAAAGCGTGGGTATTGTTAGATAAAGTGACCATTGGTTATGAAATTTGGCGTGTGTTAAACGGCTTCCCCGCGCGAATTCCGCAGATGCAATCGTACCCAAATCAAAAAATGCCAGCAGGTAAAGCATAATGCAGCATCAACATAATTGGCCTAGATTGGCATTTTTAATGCTATTTTTGGCGTCATCGCCTATCCTTTTTGCTGATGAAATAGCTGAAAAATCGATTTTAAACAAAGCAGGGCAGCGCTTAAAGTTAGATGAATCTTTACCCTTAGATAAATATTCCGATAAGCCGCCAACCAAGCTTGAAAGCGCGATTGAAGAATACAACGCAGCGCGTGCCAAGGTAGACAGCAGGCCATTGCTGATTGATTTAAAGAAAGCGCTGCAAGAAACCGATAGCCCAAAACTATCGATTAAGTCAGCGTCAAATCAAGTCAGCATTGCTGATATTCGTGCCAGCGCGCTTAAAAATAATTTGGATATTAAAGTGGCGCAAGTGGACCCTGTGATTGCGGCAACGCAGGTGCGCGAAGAAGAGGCCAAATTTGACCAGATTATTTTTGCTTACGCTAAATACAGTCAGCTTGATTCGCCCAAAATGGCGTCTGACAAAGTGGAATTTAAATCGGATAAACCTGCTTTAAACGGCGAACAACTTAAATTAAGCACTTTAGAGCAGCAAAAACGCAGCACCGAGCTTGAGGCTGGCATTAAAATTCCTCTACGCACAGGTGGCACAGTATCACTCAGTTCGCCATTAGAAAACAAGGTAAGCAAAGGTAAATTTGCCAGCGATGAATACCGTAGCGCGCTACGGTTTTCGATTAGCCAGCCTTTATTAAGAGGCGCGGGACTACAGGTCAATGAGA
>JAYWCF010000316.1:0-3075 GCA_043780715.1 Methylotenera sp.
GCAACCCGCATGGTGTGGGCGTGGGCGGCCATTAGCGGTTGAGCCAGATTTCTTTTTGCCCACACTTTTACCGCCAGTGCTACTGCCGTTGCCAGAAACTTCAATCTCACTTAAGGTTTCTACAATCACTTCTTCTGCAATGCCATCTACAGATACATAGAATGGGCGCTGTTCTTCACCCGCATGACCGCTACCAGTTAACTTGATATGGAAAGTTTCGCCATGCAGCGTTATTTTAAATTCATTTGGTGCATAACGCGCCGCGCCAGTATTAGCGGCATCTTTGGTTAATAAGGCATCCGCTTTAAGCGTGCCAGCATTACGTTCTTGCAAAAAGGTTTTGCCAATATCGGGGAACATGGCGTAAGTTAAAACATCTTCTTCAGATTGCGCAATACGATCTGATTCAGCCTGTAATTTAGCCATTTCTGGCTCAATCAAATCGGCTGGACGGCAGGTAATTACTACAGCATCACCCACGGCTTGCTGTTTTACACTGGCATTAACAGGCGCTGGCGATTGACCATATTGGCCCATCAAATAATTCTTCACTTCATTGGTCACCGATTTATAGCGTGAGCCTGTCATTACGTTTAATACGGCTTGCGTACCCACAATTTGCGATGTTGGCGTCACTAAAGGTGGGTAGCCTAAATCTTCACGCACACGCGGAATCTCAGCCAACACTTCATCCATGCGGTCTAGCGCACCTTGCTCTTTAAGCTGATTGGATAAATTTGAAATCATGCCGCCTGGCACTTGATTCACCAAAACGCGCGTATCTACACCAGTAAAATCGCTTTCAAATTGCCAATATTTTTTACGCGTTTCGCGGAAATAAGCGGTAATTTCTTGTAATTTAGCTAAATCCAAACCGGTATCGTATTTAGTGCCTTTTAATGCCGCCACAATACTTTCCGTACTTGGGTGGCTAGCGCCCTCTGCAAAAGAAGAGTTACAGGTATCAATAACAGCCGCGCCGTTTTCAATACTTTTTAACATCACCATACTAGCCAAACCAGAAGTAGCGTGGCTATGCACATGAATCGGCAAGCTGACCGCTTCAGTTAAGGCTTTTACTAAATCGGCTGCCACTTGCGGCGTTAATAAACCCGCCATGTCTTTAATGCCAATACTGTCAGAGCCCATGCTTTCTAGCTCTTTTGCCATGGCAACAAAATAAGCAATATCGTGCACAGGGCTGGTGGTGTAAGAAAGGGTACCAATCGCATGTTTTTTGACTTTTTTAACCGCATTAATCGCTTCACGCAAATTCCGCGTATCGTTCATCGCATCAAAAATACGGAATACATCCACACCGTTATCAGCCGATTTTTGTACAAACGCATGTACTACGTCATCCGAATAGTGGCGATAACCAAGCAAGTTTTGGCCGCGCAACAACATATTGATTTGACTATTTGGTAAAGCCTTACGCAACTTAGCTAAACGCTCCCACGGGTCTTCTTTTAAATAGCGAACGCAGGCATCAAATGTGGCACCGCCCCAAGCTTCTAGCGACCAAAAGCCAATAGCATCCAATTTGCTGCAAATAGGCAACATATCTTCGGTGCGCAAGCGCGTCGCAATCATCGATTGATGGCCATCGCGTAAAACAAGTTCGGTAAGGTGTATTTTGCTCATAATCAGTCGTTTCTATTAAATGCTTTTTGTCTTAAATGCCTTCGTGTGCTGCAATCGCAGCCGAAATTGCCGCTGCAATCAATTCTGGTGGCAGTTCAGTTGCGTAGTTGGTTAGCTCTGGGTGCGTTTCAACAAAGCTGGTGTTGAATTGTGCATTTCTAAAATCAGGGTGCTTCATGATTTCTTGATAATAAGGAATGGTCGTTTTAACGCCATATACCACCATATCGCCCAAAGCACGGCGGCCACGTTCTACAACACTTTCCCAATCTAGCGCCCAAACAGTCAGCTTTGCACACATCGAATCGTAATAGGGTGGAATTACATAACCAGTGTAAATCGCCGCATCCATGCGCACGCCAGGGCCGCCCGGTGAGTAATAACGCGTGATTTTACCAAAGCTAGGTAAAAAGTCGTTTTTAGGATCTTCAGCGTTAATACGATATTCCATCGCAAAGCCGCGGAAACTAATTTCGCTTTGTTTGTATTGCAGCGGCAAGCCATAAGCGATGCGGATTTGCTCTTGCACAATATCCACACCAGTGATGGTTTCGGTCACCGTATGCTCAACTTGCAAGCGGGTATTCATTTCCATAAAGTAAAACGTATTGTCAGAATCCAGCAAGAACTCAACCGTGCCCGCATTTTCATAACCAACCGCTTTAGCCGCTTTTACCGCCAAGCCGCCAATATAGTCGCGTTGCGCTTGGCTTAGTTGTGGTGACGGGGCGATTTCAATCAATTTTTGATTGCGGCGCTGAATAGAGCAATCGCGCTCAAACAAATGAATCACATTGCCTTGGCTATCAGCCAGCACTTGCACTTCAATATGGCGCGGATGCACCACACATTTTTCTAAGAAAACTTCGGGTTTGCCAAATGCTTTGCTGGCTTCAGAAATCACGCGGTCATAATTGGTAAGCAAATCTTTTTCAGAATCACAACGTCTAATACCACGGCCACCGCCGCCATTAGTGGCTTTTAGCATCACAGGGTAACCAATAACTTTGGCTAGCTTTACGGCATCTTCTAAATTTTCAAGGTTGCCATCGCTACCCGGTGTGCAAGGAATACCTGCACTCGTCATGGCGTTACGCGCTTGAATTTTGTCACCCATTTGACGAATAACAGAAGCATTTGGGCCAATAAATTTAATGCCGCGGCGCGCACAAATTTCGGCTCATTCTCGATTTTCTGATAAAAAGCCATAGCCAGGATGTAGCGCATCGCAACCAGCAGCCACCGCTACGTTAACTATATTATGCGCATTTAAATAGCCAGCAACTGGGTCTGTACCAATGTTATAGGCCTCATCGGCTTTTTTTACATGCAAGGCGTGACGGTCGGCTTCTGCGTAGATAGCGACAGATTTGATACCCATTTCGGAACAAGCGCGTACAATACGCACTGCAATTTCACCCCGATTAGCAA
>JAYWCF010000317.1:0-3060 GCA_043780715.1 Methylotenera sp.
GCGCGCTCGGTTACAAATTTTTCATCAGGGCGTTTTAACAAACCATACAATTCGCAAGACGCTTGTTTTTCAACCAAGCTAATAATATCTTCAATCCAAATAAAGTCATTAATCAGCGCGGTTACCGTCACATGGCTACGCTGATTGTGCGCGCCGTAATCGGATATTTTTTTGCTGCATGGGCAAAGGCTGGTTACTGGTACCAACACTTTAACCGTGATATCAAATTTGCCGTTTTTAATTTCGCCAATAAAAGTAACATCGTAATCAAGCAAACTTTTAACGCCAGAAATCGGTGCCGATTTGTTTACAAAATACGGGAAACGCATTTCCACATAGCCAGAATCAGCCTCTAAACGCTTTACCATTTCGCGCAAAATAGATTCAAACGATTCAATTGAAATGGCATGTTCGTTAGTGTTGAGAATCTCAACAAAACGCGACATATGTGTGCCTTTAAAGTTGTGCGGCAAAAACACATACATATCAAACACCGCTACAGTGCTTTGTTCGCCGCCACTTTTATCTTTAACCACCACAGGGTGGCGAATCGATTTAATGCCAACTTTATTGATGTCTAAATGACGCACATCATGCAAATTTTGCGTGTCTTCAATGCTGGTGCTGGCAAGGTCTGGTAAAGGTAAATTCATTTTAGGTACTCACTCGAAATTGGCGCAATGTTAAATCAGCGGTTACATAAACCACTTAGACTTTATTGTCTTTGGACTAATATTGAATATCAACTTAACATTAAGTTTACTCGCTTGCGCAAATGAGTAAACTATTTTTATAGACTTAATATTGAGGTTAAATTTAATTAAATCAATACCTCAATGTGGTGTAAGGCTTATTTTTTAGTATTTAGTTTCAATTGAATGGCATTAATAATGCCCGCTGCGTCTAAGCCGCATTCCGCTAGCATATTTTCGTGCACGCCATGCTCAATAAAGGTATCTGGCAAGCCCAAGCATAAAGTCGCATTAGTCAAATTAAGCGCTTGCATGGCTTCTAGCACGGCGGCGCCTGCACCACCCATTAGCGCGTTTTCTTCTACCGTAACGATTAAATCGTGGCTGTTAGCCAATTGTTGAATCAGCGCCGTATCTAATGGCTTAACAAAACGCATATTCGCAACAGTAGTATTTAGCATTTCAGCCGCTTGCAAGCTTGCGCTTAGCATGCTGCCAAAACTTAAAATGGCGATTTTTTGATTAGGCTTATCAGATAGCGCGCTAGATTCACGCACAATTTCACCTTTACCAATTGGCAAAGTATTCAATGTTGAGTCAATTGGTGTATTTGGCCCTGCGCCACGCGGGTAGCGCACAGCCGCTACGCCATTGTATTGATAACCCGTGCTTAGCATTTGGCGGCATTCGTTTTCATTGCTTGGCGCCATAATGATGATATTGGGAATACAGCGTAAAAAGCTTAAATCAAAAGTGCCTGCATGCGTTGGGCCATCTGCCCCCACTAGGCCAGCACGGTCAATGGCAAACAGTACGTTTAAATCTTGAATGGCAATATCATGAATCAGTTGATCGTATGCGCGTTGTAAAAACGTGCTGTAAATAGCCACCACTGGTTTTAGGCCATCGCATGCCAAACCTGCCGCAAACGTAAGTGCATGTTGCTCTGCAATACCCACATCAAAATAGCGTTTGGGATATTTTTCGGCAAAAGCATTTAAGCCGCTACCATCGCACATGGCTGGCGTAATCGCCACCAATTCGCTATCGGCATCCGCCATGTCCACCAGCCAATCGCCAAACACTTGCGTGTAAGTTTTTGCGTGAGATGTACTGGCTGAAACGCCGTTGCAAGGGTCGAATTTACTGACGCCGTGGTATTTATTAGGGTCATCTTCGGCAGGCTCAAAACCTTTGCCTTTTTGCGTGACAATATGCAAAAACTGCATGCCTTTTAATTCGCGGATATTAGCTAAAGTATCCAATAAAACGGGTAAATCGTGGCCATCAATCGGGCCAATATAGTTAAAACCAAATTCTTCAAACAGCGTGCCAGGCGTGACCATGCCTTTGGCGTGTTCTTCGGCACGCTTGGCAAACTCTTTTACATTGGGCATTACATCCAACACTTTTTTGCCACTGCGGCGAACTGTATCGTAAAAACGGCCGGATAATAATCGCGCCAAGTAATTATTTAGCGCGCCAACGTTGTTAGAAATGCTCATGTCGTTATCATTTAAAATAACCAACAGATTGGCGTCCATGTCGCCCGCATTGTTTAATGCCTCAAACGCCATGCCCGCTGTCATTGCGCCATCACCAATAATCGCTACACTGCGTCTATCTAGCCCAGCTTGTCGCGCCGCAATTGCCATGCCTAATGCCGCTGAGATTGAGGTGCTAGAGTGGCCTGTGCCGAAGGTATCAAACGGGCTTTCGCAGCGGCGCGGAAAACCGGCAATGCCGTTAGGTTTGCGCAAATTAGCCATTGCCTCACGGCGGCCTGTTAATATTTTATGCGGATAGGTTTGATGGCCAACATCCCACACTAAGCGGTCGTCTGGCGTATTAAATACATAATGCAGCGCAATGGTGAGCTCTACCACGCCTAAATTAGAGGCTAAATGGCCGCCTGTTTTGGCTACACTTTCCACTAAAAAAGTGCGTAATTGGCTGGCTAATACCGCTAATTCGTCGCGGTTTAGCTTGCGCAAATCTACTGGCGACTGAATCGAATCTAACAAATTAAACATGCGGGAGGTTTGGCTAAAAGCTGCGTTGCGTGATGAAATTTGCTAACTGACGTAGTAAATCTGCCTCGCGACCATAATAAGATAAAGCCGCCATGGCGTTTGCATGCAGTTCATTTGCCAATTGTTTGGCTGCTGAAATGCCTAATATAGTCACATAAGTCGATTTGTTGTAGCGCGCATCTTTGCCTGCTGTTTTGCCCAAGGTTTGCGTGTCCGCTTCAGCGTCTAAAATATCGTCTACCACCTGAAAAGCCAAGCCGATGGATTTTGCAAAATGGTCAATCGCTTTTAATTTGTCTTCAGCAGGCGATTCTGCACTATAAGCACCCAATAAA
>JAYWCF010000318.1:0-3057 GCA_043780715.1 Methylotenera sp.
GAGATTATTCTAAATGTAAGAGGTGTCGGCTATACCTTCCCTAAAGAGAAGGCCAGCAAATGAATTATTCCATCAAACGTTTTTTGTTGATTTATATCACTGTTGCCGTTTTAGTGATTTATGCACTCATTAGCTTGGCGGCTTATTGGGTTAGTAAGGAAGAGCTCAATGAGCTATACGATGCCAATCTAAAGCAAGTAGCCAATGCTATTGCCGCACAACATCTCGCCATTCAAGATATCACGCATCTGTACAATAATAATCAAGTAGGCGCAGGTGCGGCAATAGAGGGTGAAGAAGAATTTTATGTGCGCGTGTTAGCAAAGGATGGTGCATTACTATATGTTTCACATCCAAATGCTAATGTACCGCCTACAAACACGTTGGGATTATCCACGCAAAAATATCAACATAAACAATGGCGTTTTTATGCAATTAATGTGAATCAAGAAACGATTCAGGTCGCACAATTGTTAAGACTTAGAAAAAATACCATCAAAGAAACGGCAATCAGTTTAATGGCTTCGCAGTTGTTGTTTATACCAGTGTTGGTGTTGTTGATATTCTTTGCAATCAGAAAAGCCCTTACACCTTTAACTGCATTAACTAGTGATGTTCAAAGCCGTCAAAGCAGCAATCTAAACCCTTTTTCAGTCGATAAAATGCCATCTGAAATTAAGCCTTTAGTACTTTCATTGAATACTTTTATGGATAAAGTTTCTGACACAATTGGTTTATTAAAGCGCTTTACGTCAGACGCTGCACACGAGTTACGCACGCCTATTACCGCGCTTAAATTGCAATTAACTCTGGTTGAAAAAGCCAACTCAAATGAAGAACGAGTATCCGCTATACAGAACTTAAAAGCGGGAATTGTCAGATCAGAGCAGCTAGTTAGTCAATTGCTAACCTTAGCTCGAATAGAGCCGAACCATCAAGTTAGGCAAATCAAACTACTGAATTTACTTGCCTTAGTTAAAGAATCTATCCAAGACTTGCTGCCCTTAGCCCAAGAAAAGAGCATTGATTTAGGTATAACCATTGGCGAAGATGCTGAAATAACGGGTGTTCAATATGAGATTAAAGTGCTCATCAATAACATTTTAGATAATGCAATTCGCTACACCTCAAATAATGGGAAAGTGGATATTTCTTTAATTTTAAATTCCAATAACATCATCTTTGAAGTACGTGACACCGGACCTGGTATTAAAAATGACGATTTTGAGCGAGTTTTTGAAAGGTTTTATAGAGGTGACAACAAAGATATGATTGGCTCAGGCCTTGGGCTTGCTATTGTGAAAGAAATCGCTGCACAACATTCAGCAACAATAGAATTATCAAATCTCAAACCAGGTTTTTCATTCAAAGTTATATTTAAAACCTAATGCAGGCTTTAAGCTGAATACCGATTTGTTGTTTTTGATAAAAAATAAAAGCCCTTTCGGGCTTTTTATTTTTAGTGGTATTAATGAGAATATAAACGCTAGATATCTAAATTGCCTGCGCGCAGCGCATTATTTTCAATAAACGCGCGTCTTGGCTCAACATTATCACCCATTAATGTGGTGAAAATTTCATCGGCGGCAATTGCATCATCAATTTGCACTTTTAATAAACGGCGCACCATTGGGTCCATGGTAGTTTCCCAGAGTTGCTCTGGGTTCATCTCACCCAAACCTTTATAGCGTTGAATATTCAAGGTGTTTTTAGCTTCCGATAATAACCAATCTAAGGCTTGTTTAAAGGTGCTCACGTTGTATTCTTTATCGTTACGTTTGATGGTTGCGCCTGCACCAACCAAGCCTTGCAATAAACTAGAAACTTTATTGATTTGGCGGTAATCGCCACTGCTTAAAAATGCCGCATCAATTACGCAGCATTGCAAATTGCCGTGTACGTATTTGTTCACTTCTAAACGGTAGCTATTGGATTCTGCATCAAAACCCACAATCACTTCTGAGCCAATTGCGCCTAAAATTGGGCGTAATTGTTCAGCCACTTTATTGGCATTGGCTTCATCGCTTAAATTAATATCGCCCACATCTTGAATGGCACGCAACACGCTTTCGTCATACAGCGCGGCAATACGGCGAATCACCGCTTCGGTTAGCACCATTTGCTTAGCGATTTCTGAAAGTGGCTCGCCAGTTAGTACGCCAGCGCTGGTTTTAGTATCTAACTCAGCTCCTTTTAAGGCTGAATTTAGCAAGTAGATATCCAACTCTTGCTGATCTTTTAAATAGCGCTCATCTTTGCCTTGTTTGACTTTATATAAAGGCGGTTGGGCGATGTAGATATGGCCGCGCTCTACTAATTCGGTCATTTGGCGATAGAAGAACGTTAATAATAGAGTACGAATATGTGCACCATCCACGTCGGCATCGGTCATGATGATAATGCGGTGATAACGTAATTTTTCGACATTGAAATCGGCCTTACCAATGCTAGTGCCTAGCGCGGTAATTAAGGTGGCGATTTCTTGTGAGCCTAATAATTTATCAAAACGCGCTTTTTCAACGTTTAAAATTTTACCTTTAAGCGGCAAAATAGCTTGATTTTTACGGTCACGGCCTTGTTTGGCTGAACCACCCGCTGAGTCACCTTCGACTAAGTACAATTCGCATTTTGATGGATCGCGCTCTTGGCAATCGGCCAATTTACCTGGCAAGCCCATGGTATCCATTACACCCTTACGACGCGTGATTTCGCGCGCTTTACGCGCTGCTTCACGCGCACGGGCGGCATCGACAATTTTGCCGCTGATAATTTTAGCGTCCGCTGGGTTTTCGGCTAAAAATTCCATTAACTTAGCCGATACCACTTCAGAAACGACTGGTTGCACCTCGCTCGATACCAATTTATCTTTTGTTTGTGATGAGAATTTTGGATCTGGTACTTTAACTGACAATACGCAGCAAATACCTTCACGCATGTCATCCCCGGTAGTTTCTACTTTAGCTTTTTTAGCCATTTCTGTTTGTTCGATATATTGGTTTAAAGTACGTGTCATCGCTGTACGCAAGCCGGTTAAATGCGTGCCGCCATCACGTTGAG
>JAYWCF010000319.1:0-3030 GCA_043780715.1 Methylotenera sp.
TTTAACGCCCAAACTTTGATAAGCATAGCCACGCACCGATTGATCGCCACCAGCGCGGAACAAAAACGCCGCTGGGGCGCTATTTTTGCCATTAACCATGCCAATTTCGGCTTTAGCAATTATTTGAGTGGATTTGGTAACAGGATAATAGCCTTGCACTTTGGCATAGCTTTGCAAAAAGCGGCCGCTAGAAAGCTGCTCAATTGGCGCTACGGCAAATTGCGCATTAAACAAATAACCCAGCGTGGGGTTGCGGTCGTTATCGGTGCGGCGCAAGGTTATGCCATACGATAATGTCGCCACACTTTTGGTGGCCGATGGCGCATTGTCTAATTCTTGATGCTCGATTAAATAAGCCGCGCCAATGGTTTGTTCGTTTCTACGCGGCCCCCAGCTTCTGTTAATGCCTGTTTGGCCAGAAGTGGTAATTTGGCCTTCAATCACACGGCGGTCTAGCCCTGCATTAAAGCTATCGCGGTAGCCATCACTATCGGTGGGCAAGCGCACCAAAGCACTTAACGATTGCGCGCGCTGCTCTGGTTTTAAGCTGCTGGTTAAGCGCCAACCGCGATTGAACAAGTTAAGATCATTATAAGTAAGCTGTGCCCGCGCGCCTGTATTGGTGCTGTAGCCTGCGCCTACGCCCATTTTAACGGATGGATTTTCTTGCACCACCACCTTTACTGGCACCACATCATTCACTGCTGTTGCCGTGCTAGCGGTTACTTCTACCCCCTGAAAATAACCGCTTTCTTCTAAGCGCGTTTGCAACACTTGCAGCCTTGTTTGGCTATAAATTGTGCCGGGTTTAATGCGATTTAAATCTTGAATAATGCTGGCAGGGTAGCGATTTAGCCCTTCTATCGTTAACTCGCCAAAGGTAAAACTTTGGCCGCTATCCACCTCTATGCTGATGGCTACGGTATTTAGCGCCGGATTCACCTCTGCCTTGCTGGCTTTAATACTGGCGTTTGGATAACGCTCTACCAATAAATTAATCAGCAATCGGCGCTTGGCTTGATTCCAATCGGTTTGTTTGAAAACCACGCCCGTTTGCAATAACCAGTTTTGTTTTAAGCTTTCAATGGTGGCGGTTCTGGCGCTTAAGTTGGCCGCATCTTGCTGCAAAATAGCACCACTAAAGTTTAAATCAACCGTGCTTACTAAGGTTGGCTTGCCAGCGTTAATCAAAAATTTGGCTTGCGAAACGCCAGCAATAGTATCAATTGAGGCGTTAATTTCAGGTGAAAAATAACCTTCTGTGGCCAACAAATCTGCAATGGCTTGCGGTGCCGCTTGATACAAGCGCAACCATTCGGCGGGCGACATGCGCGGGTTATCGCGCCATTTCACAATATCCAAATGCTTTTTGAGTAAATCGGTTAACAGCGCCGCTTCATCACTTGTTTGCAATTGGTCTGCTTGCGTGCTTGGTAATACCAAAATGTCTACTTGATAATTGGTTTCTGCCGCTTGCAAGGGCAAAGCAAACAAGCCAATCAATATGCTATTTACCAACCAGAACAGGCAGCGCTTAAAGAACTGGTAGCGCAGAAATTTAGGTGGCATACTTTAATTGTAATTGTACGGTTTGCAAGCCTTTGTATTCATTGGCTTCTAGCGTGTAGGTGGCCGAAATGTAATCGGCCAAAAATTCATGCTGATTAAAGTAAATCGCATCAAAGCGTTTTTGGTCTTTTTCAAGTATTAATTTAAGGTGTTTTTCGCCCACAACACGCTGATTAATCACCTGAAAATCATCAAAAAACAATGGCTGATTAAAGCCCTGCCCCCACACTTGTTTGGCCAATAATTGCGCGGTTTGCAGGCTTACTTCATGGCTTTGCAGGCCGCCATCTGTTTCAATCACCGCTTGCAAATCGGCTTCAGTAATTAAGCTTCTTACCACTACTTCAAACGCTGTTTCAAACGCCAGAAAATCGTCTGTTTTAATCGTTAAGCCAGCCGCCATGGCATGGCCGCCAAATTTAATAATCAAATTAGGGTGCCGTTTGGTGACTAAATCTAGCGCATCGCGTAGATGTAAGCTACTAATAGAACGGCCAGAACCTTTAAGCAAGCCATCGCTACCTTCTGCAAATACAATCGCTGGGCGGTGATAAAGCTCTTTTAAACGCGACGCCAAAATACCAATCACGCCTTGATGCCAATCGGCATTAAATAAGCTAATGCTAAATTGCGAGCTTACGGCAATGTCTTCTAAAATCGCCAATGCGCTGTCTTGCATATCGGCTTCAATATTGCGGCGTTCCATGTTCAGCTCATGCAGCGTTTGCGCTTTTTGCGCGGCATCGGCGGCATCTTCCGCCAGCAAGCAAGCAATGCCCAGCCGCATATCATCCAGCCTGCCAGCCGCATTTAAGCGCGGCCCTACATAAAAACCTAAATCCTGTGCCGATGTTTTAGTTGGCTCGCGCCCTGCTACTTGCAGCAAAGCGGTAATGCCCGCTGCGCAAGCACCGGCGCGAATACGGCGCAAACCTTGCTCTACTAAAATGCGATTATTAGCGTCTAATTTAACTAAGTCAGCTACTGTACCCAGCGCCACTAAATCTAATAAAACGCTCAAATTAGGCTCTGGCTGATTGTCAAAAATGCCGCGCTTGCGCAACTCGGCACGCAAGGCTAACAGCACATAAAATATCACGCCAACACCGGCCAGATTTTTGCTTTTAAAATCGCAACCATGTTGATTGGGGTTCACAATACAAGCGGCTTGCGGCGTAATATCGCCAGGTAAATGGTGGTCCGTAATCAGCACTTGCATGCCTAATTGATTAGCCGCCAGCACACCATCGCAACTGGCAATGCCATTATCAACCGTTACTAATACATCTGGCGACATAGTAAAAGCCAGCGCCACAATTTCAGGCGTTAGGCCGTAGCCATATTCAAAGCGATTTGGTACTAAAAAA
The DNA here is from genome assembly GCA_043780715.1 of Methylotenera sp. Classification (GTDB taxonomy): domain Bacteria; phylum Pseudomonadota; class Gammaproteobacteria; order Burkholderiales; family Methylophilaceae; genus Methylotenera_A. The sequence continues at coordinate 2,937 of JAYWCF010000319.1, forward strand.
TCAATCTCACTAGCAGAATTTAATACTTGCGCAAACAGGCGCAAGCCTTTAACCGCCACTGCAGTGGCCGTTGCACCATCGGCATCGTAATCGC
>JAYWCF010000320.1:0-3016 GCA_043780715.1 Methylotenera sp.
GATTTTCCAGAAGAAGAAATTGATTTTATTACCCAAGGCAATGTGGCCGAAAAATTAGCGGCTATTGTGCAGGAATTAAAAACCGTGTTTGCAAAAGCCAAACAAGGCAGTCTTTTGCGTGAAGGCATGCACATTGTTTTAGTTGGTCAGCCAAATGTAGGAAAATCCAGCTTAATGAATCAATTAAGCGGTGAAGAAGTTGCAATTGTTACACCAATTGCAGGCACCACGCGCGACTCTATAAAAAGTTTGATACAAATCAATGGCTTACCATTGCATATTATTGATACAGCAGGTTTGCGCGATACAGATGACGAAGTAGAAAAGATTGGAATTGCCCGAACATATCAAGCGCTGCAAAACGCGCAGGTTGCATTATTATTGGTAGATGCAGCCCATGGTATTGGTGAAACTGAGAAAATCGTTTTAAACCGCTTGCCGCAAGGAATTGCCAAAATTTGGGTGCATAATAAGATAGATGCCAGCTATGACAGCCCAAAAATTGCCAATATTGCTGATGAAACGCATATTTATCTATCTGCCAAAACGGGTGAAGGTATCGATTTATTAAAACAGCATTTGTTACAAATTGCAGGCTACCAACAAAATGCTGAGGGTGTTTTTATGGCGCGCGCCAGACATTTGAATGCGCTTGAACAAGTGGACCAACATTTAGGCAACGCAACAGCGCAAATTAATGCGGCCGAATTAGTAGCAGAAGAATTAAAACTAGCTCAAGAAGCCTTAAGCAGTATTACCGGTGAATTTACGCCAGATGATTTATTGGGCGAAATATTTAGTAAGTTCTGTATTGGTAAATAAACAATAGGCAAATAGCTTAATTTAATAACAAAAAAGGCGCTTTAGGCGCCTTTTTCAATACCATTAATACTTACTTATTTAACAAAATTACCTAATAAGTTGTATTTCTCAGCTAACAAATAATAGAAAACCAAGCGTGATTTCATGCGGTCTTCTTTCATTTTTACACAAACTTCTTCAATTGCTGCATCTAATGCCGCGTCGCCTTGCGTTAAACCTAATTTTTTCTTTAAAAAGTTTTCGCGCACAGTGGCTTTTTCAGTCGCGTCGCCGCATGAAACCAAGCGTGAATCTTGTTTTGATAAAACCAATGCGTATGTTTTTGCCATACCTTGTAACGCCGCATCATTTATTGATGAGGTGTATTTTGCCAGTGCGTCTTTGTATTCTTGAATATCGGCCATCGTCTTCTCCTAATTTGTTAGATTGTTCATTGCAGTTGCAGCCACTTGGGCTATCACAATTACTGGCACCTCTATTTTTTCACTTAAATCCTACTTACATGCCAACACCACTATAGGCGTGTACGCCCCTATTCGTCAATACTTTGCCATGTAAACGTTTGTGATGTTTCACGTGAAACACTCACATAATACGGCGCATTTCTCAGTGTATACTTATCTGTAATTACTCAATAAAAAATCGCTATGCCACTTTCTTGGAATGAAATCAAAACCCGCGCCACTACTTTCTCTAAAGAATGGCAATCTGAAAGCCGCGAAGATGCTGAAGCAAAATCGTTTTGGGATGCGTTTTTTAACGTATTTGGCATTACCCGCCGCCGCATTGCTAGCTTTGAAGAACCGGTTAAAAAGTCGGATGACAAAGGCGGATTTATTGATTTGCTATGGCGCGGCCAATTATTGGTAGAGCATAAATCGCGCGGCAAAAGTCTAGATAAAGCCTTTACCCAAGCCAAAGAATACTTTCCCGGCTTAAAAGAGCGCGATTTACCCAAGTATATTTTGGTATCCGATTTCGCTAATTTCCGCCTGTATAACCTAGATACTAATGAACAATTTGAATTTGGCATTAATGAGTTGTATCAGCACGTAAAGCTATTTGGCTTTATTGCGGGTTACCAAACGCAAATTATCAAGCCGCAAGATCCAATTAATATTAAAGCCGCCGAGCGCATGGGCAAGCTACACGATGCCTTAAAAGCGGTTGGTTACACAGGCAAAGATTTAGAGATTTACCTAGTGCGCCTGCTGTTTTGCTTGTTTGCCGAAGACACCAGCATTTTTGAAAAGCGCCTGTTCAAGATTATATTGAAACCAAAACCAACCCAGATGGCAGCGATTTAGCGCAACATTTAGATAGCCTGTTTTTTGTGCTTAATCAGCCCAAACAAAAGCGCCTTAGCAATTTAGATGAAAGCCTAGCCGCCTTTGAATATATAAACGGCAACCTATTTGCGCAGCGCCTAAACCCCGCCCAGTTTGATAGCAAAATGCGCGAAGCCTTGCTGGATTTATGCGCGCTAGATTGGAGCATAATCTCCCCCGCTATTTTCGGCAGCTTGTTTCAAAGCATTATGGATGCCGATGCGCGGCGCAATTTGGGTGCGCACTACACATCTGAAGAAAATATTTTAAAGCTGATTAAGCCCTTGTTTTTAGATGCTTTGTGGGCCGAATTTGAAAAAGTAAAAAGCAATAAATCGCGGCTTTTAGAATTTCACATAAAGCTACGCACCCTCACCTTTTTAGACCCAGCCTGCGGTTGTGGCAACTTTTTGGTGATTACCTACCGCGAATTGCGCTTGTTAGAGTTGGCTGTTTTACGCGCATTACATAGTAGCGGCCAGCAAGTGTTAGATGTGCAAAGCTTAATTAGTGTCGATGTAGACCAATTTTACGGCATAGAGATTGAAGAATTCCCCGCCCAAATTGCGCAGGTGGCGCTTTGGTTAACCGATCACCAAATGAACATGAAAGTATCGCAAGAATTTGGCAGTTATTTTGCGCGCATACCACTAAAAGCCACGCCGCATATCGTGTGCGATAACGCCTTAACGCTAGATTGGGCGAAAGTTTTAGCGCCGCAAGATTGCAGCTATATTTTGGGTAATCCGCCGTTTTAAGGCAAAAGCAATCAATCTGCCGCGCAAAAAAACGATATGCACTTGGTCTGTGGCGCTATTAAAAATGCAGGTTTGCTAGATTTTGTTGCCGCTTGGTATATAAAAGCC
>JAYWCF010000321.1:0-3011 GCA_043780715.1 Methylotenera sp.
TCCGAATTGGGCCGCTATCTCTTTTAAAACCGCCGCTACTTGCGCGGCATCGTTTACATCCAATGCCATGCCAGCACCTGTGATGCCTGCCTGCTTAAATGTGGCTTGTATGCTTTCTGCGCCACTGGCACTAGTTGCCGTGCCAATCACAGTCGCGCCTTGCTGACCAAGCTCAGCCGCAATGGCAGCGCCAATTCCACGACTCGCGCCCGTTACCAGAGCAATTTGACCGGCTAATAATTGAATAGTTGACATTAAATAAACCTCTTAACTAATTGATTTTAATTAATTATAATTATTTTTAATAAATTCAGAAACAGCTTCATTTGAAACCAGCGCAACACAAGGCAATTCTGCAACAATACGTTTGGTTAAGCCAGTTAATACTTTTCCTGGGCCGCACTCTGCACTATTAGTAGCGCCTGCTGCATAAACCGCCTGCACCGTTTCTACCCATCGCACAGGGCTGTAAAGCTGACGCACCAAAGCACTTTTAATGTCATCGGCAGCTACATAACTGGCCACATCGGCATTGTGTAAAACAGCTATTTTTGGCGTTTGTACCGATACAGATTCTAAGTATGCGGCGAGTTTTTCAGCGGCTGGCTTCATTAATGCACAATGCGAAGGTACGCTAACGGGTAATGGCAAAGCGCGTTTAGCGCCTTTAGCTTTAGCGATTTCCATTCCGCGTTCAACAGCGGCTTTATTACCTGCAATCACCACTTGGCCAGGTGAGTTTAGATTAACTGGCTCACAAATTTCATTTTGCGCCGCTTCTAAACATACCGCACGTACCGCTTCATCATCCAAACCAAGAATGGCCGCCATTGCGCCTACACCTTCAGGCACAGCGCTTTGCATCATTTCTGCTCGATATTTTACCAGAGGCAAAGCATCGCCAAAACTAAGCGCACCTGCCGCCACTAATGCCGCGTATTCACCCAAGCTATGACCTGCAAAAATACTAGGTTGCTTGCCGCCTGCTTGCAAGTAAGCGCGCCATGTGGCAATGCCAGCGGCTAGCATCAAAGGTTGTGTGTGCTGCGTTAAATTCAGCAATTCATTAGGCTCTGTCGCCATCGCCCAAAAATCCACGCCTAAAATGTCAGATGCTTCAACAAAGGTTTGTTTAATAACAAGATTATCAGCAAAGCCACTCATCATGCCAACTGATTGTGAGCCTTGACCAGGAAAGAAAAATGCAAATTGATTCATATGTTGGTTCTTTTAATTATGGGTGCAAATTAACAAACTTAAAACTTAATTAAGGCTGAGCCCCAAGTAAAACCGCCACCAAACGCTTCCATCAAGATTATATCGCCACGTTTAATACGACCATCTTTTACCGCTACATCTAAAGCTAATGGAATGGAAGCCGCTGAAGTGTTGCCGTGTTTATCAACGGTAACCACTACTTTATCCATGCTCATGTCTAATTTTTTTGCCGTTGCCTGCAATATTCTAATATTAGCTTGATGCGGCACCAGCCAATCAATATCACTTTTTTGCATGCCATTGGCAGCTAATGTTTCGTCAACAATTTGGTCCAGCGTATTAACCGCCATTTTAAAAACGGCATTGCCTTCCATAATAACGGTATCAGGGCCATCAGCATTGCGTGGCACATGCAACATTTGCTCATAATTGCCATTGGCATGCAAATGCGTTGAAATAATACCCACTTCTGATGTCGCTTGTAAAATAACAGCGCCTGCGCCATCGCCCCACAAAATGCAATTGCCTCTATCGGTGTAATCGGTAATGCGCGAAAAAGTTTCAGCACCAATCACCAGCACACATTTTGCGCTGCCGGCTTTAATAAAGTTATTAGCGGTTGTTAATGCATACACAAAACCACTGCACACCGCTTGAATATCAAACGCTGGACAGCCAGCAATACCCAATTTACGTTGCACCATAGTTGCAACGCTAGGGAAAATTTTATCTGGCGTGGTGGTTGCAACAATAATTAAATCAATGTCATTAGCCTGAATTCCAGCACTATCAATGGCATTTTTTGCTGCATTAAAAGCCAAATCACTTGTAAATTCATCAGTAGCGGCAATATGCCTTTCGCGAATGCCAGTGCGGCTAAATATCCACTCATCGGTGGTATCAACCATTTTTTCTAAATCTTTATTGCTTAGAATTTTTTGTGGCAAATAGCTACCGGTGCCGGCTATTTTTGCATTGTTGATAATGTGGCTAGCAGTTAATTTGGTCATGCGTTAATGCCTTCTTCTGCCAAATTATCGGCATTTAATGCGCTGTTTTGTGGCTGCAAATGTTCAATTTCTAATTGTTCGGTAATACGGCGCAACACACCGCTACGCGCTTCTTCGATGGCTACATGCAAGGCATAGTAAAACGCTAACTCATCGGCACCACCATGGCTTTTAACCACAATACCGCGCAAGCCTAAAAAGCTGGCGCCATTATAACGGCGCGGGTCTAAGCGCTTTTTAAAGGCTTTTAGCACAGGCATCGCGCCCAACGCCATTAATTTAGTTAACCAGTTTCGTTTAAATTCCATGGTTAAAAACTTGCCCATCATATGCGCCAAACCTTCGGTGGTTTTAAGCGATACATTGCCCACAAAACCATCGCATACCACTAAATCGGTAGTGCCTTTAAAAATATCATCGCCTTCAATATTGCCATAAAAATTAAGATGGCTAGCGCGCAATAATTCAGCCGCCTGTTTAACGACTTCGTTACCTTTAATATCTTCAGAGCCAATATTTAGCAAGCCTACGGTAGGGTTTGGAATATGCTCTACGCAGCTGACCAACATAGCACCCATCACGGCAAATTGCAGCAAATGTTGTGGCGTGCAATCGGCGTTTGCGCCTAAATCCAACATATAAGTTCTGCCTTTTTCAGAAGGCAAAGATGATGCAATCGCAGGCCTATCAATACCTGGCAGGGTTTTTAGCACAAAACGGGCAGTCGCCATGAGCGCGCCGGTATTGCCAGCGCTAACGCATGCATTCGCCTCACCCGATTTC
>JAYWCF010000322.1:0-3003 GCA_043780715.1 Methylotenera sp.
GCACCAAACTATCTAATAGCGATTTCCCCCAGAAGGATTTTCTAGCTAATAGCCAAGATACGGCAATGCCAGGAACGAGGATGATGAGTACGCACAAAAGCGCCACCTTGAGTGAAAGCCATACAATGGCTAGTTCTTCTGGCGTAAAGTTTAGTAATGCTTGCATGCGTTTATTGTTTTAAAATTTGAAAGCCATAATTGGCAAATATCGCCTGTGCTTGGGCTGATTTTAAATAATCGTAAAATTTCATGGCGGTTGGGTTGGCATTTTTGCTTAAGCTTAGTGGGTAAACAATGGCGTCATGGCTACTTGCAGGGAAAAGCATTACCGTTTGCACTTTAGCTGAAAGCTTAGCATCTGTCGCGTATACAATGCCTGCCGCGCATTCGCCACGTTCCACATTAACCAAAGCGGCGCGCACATCTTGCGTACCCACGATTCTCGATTTAATTGCATCCCACCAGCCCAGCGATTTTAATGCCTGCTTTGCATAAATGCCTACGGGTACCGATTCCGTTTCGCCAGTACAAAGTTTTCCTGTAAAAGCAGCCGCAAAATTAACACCTTTATCAGCACTTAGCTTAAATCCTTTGCCTGTTGGCGCGATTAAAACCAGCTGATTACCTAGCAAATCAGCTGTTGTTGCATCATTAAGCGCTTTTTTATCTTTTAAATATTGCATCCCTTTGCTGTCGGCTGATATAAAAACATCGGCAGGTGCGCCGTTTTCTATTTGTTTTGCAAGGGTAGAAGACGAGGCAAAAGAGGTTTGAATTTCAATATTGGTTTCTTTTTCATAGTTTGCCGCAATCGCGGTTATGGCATCCGTTAAGCTGGCAGCGGCAAAAACCACCACTTTTTTACTGAGTTCTGCAGAACAAGCGTTGGCAGATAAACATAAAAACAAGATTAGAATTATCAATTTATTCATCATTAAATTTCATTTATCACGTTATTTTTTAAGGTTAAATGTTGCTGTAAAGCCCAAGCCACATGCTCGCGCACAATATCATTATCATCATTTTCACGCGATTTTAAGGCATCAATAATGTTACTAGACGTGGCAGCATTACCTAAGCCAACCGCAATATTGCGCAACCATTGAGTGTGGCCGATTCTGTAAATGGCACTTCCGGCCATTTTTTGTTTAAACACTTCTTCTGTCCAGCCAAAGCATTCTACAAGGCTAATATTATCTAATCCGTTTTTAACCGAAAAATCTTGCTCTTGCGTGATTTCTGCAAATTTATTCCAAGGGCAGGTCAGTTGGCAATCGTCACAACCATACACACGATTGCCGATTAGCGGCCTAAGCTCCACTGGAATATTGGTTTTAAGCTCAATTGTCAGATATGAAATACAACGCCGCGCATCCACTTCATATGGCGCGGTAATGGCTTGTGTAGGGCAAATATCCATACAACTAGTGCAAGTGCCGCAATGATTACCGCTTGGCTCATCAATAATCAACGGCAAATTGGTATAAATTTCGCCCAAAAAAAACCATGAGCCACGATTTTTATTGAGTAGTAATGTATGTTTGCCGCGCCAGCCCAAACCAGCTTTTTCGGCCAATGCCACTTCTAGCACAGGCGCGCTATCGGTAAATACGCGGTAGCTAAAATCGTTAAAATTTAGCTGCAATAATTCAGATTGAATTTTTTCACTTAATTTTTGTAATTTTTGGCGCATTACCTTGTGATAATCACGCCCCAAAGCATAGCGTGAGATAAACGCTTTTTCGCTGTCATCCATAATGGTTTCGCTATTCATGGCGTTAGGTGGCAAATAATCCAGCCTAGCGGAGATCACACGAATGGTATTTGGCACTAATTCGGCAGGGCGGGTTCGCTTCACCCCATGTTTTGCCATATAATCCATATCACCATGAAAACCTTTAGCGACCCACGCTAGGTGTTCGCTTTCGGCGGCTTGCAAATTGGTATCGGTAATGCCAATTTGATTAAAGCCCAGCGCTAGCCCCCAACTTTTAATGTCGGCGGAAAGCGTTTCCCAGTCGTTGGTTAAATTTGATTGCATAGGTGGATGATATTACACTTGCTCAAAATAATACGGTGTTGGATAACAATTTAAACTTAGACGGCGAATTTTTGGATACTATTTTATTGCAAAATGTTTTATTGCAAGATGAAGCTGCGACGTTGGCAGCAGGTGCAATGTTTTCGCAATGCGCGGTTGCTGGCACCGTGGTTTTTTTGCATGGCGATTTAGGCGCAGGCAAAACCACGTTTACGCGCGGCTTTTTGCAAGGCTTGGGTTTTGTTGGCAAAGTAAAAAGCCCTACCTATACCTTAGTTGAGCCCTATGAATTAAACGATTTAACCGTATACCATTTTGATTTGTATCGATTTATTGATGAAGAAGAATGGGAAGTGGCGGGCTTTAGAGAGTATTTTAATGACAGCAGCATTTGTTTAATTGAATGGCCAGAAAAAGCTGGCTATTTGCTGCCAAAACCCGATGTTCATGTGCATATTATGCATGATGGTTTGCAACGAAAAATACAATTTTTACCGAATACTCCTCAAGGTGAGCAATGTTTGGCGGCCTTGATGACACAACAAAATAGTATTGCTAATGATAAAAACCAATCAGCCTAACTGGATGACACTAAACATTTATATGAAGTCATTTTTAGTATGGTTTGCACTTTTTATATTGAGCGCAAATGCCTATGCAGCCAATTCCATCAGCGCCGCACGCGTATGGCCAGCGCAAGATTACACGCGCATTGCATTTGAGTCCGATGCGCCAATTAAGCATCAACTCATCATTTTAAAAAATCCAGATCGCTTGGTATTAGATATCGAGAATGTGGATTTAAACAACACACTTAAAACGCTATCTGACAAAATTTTATCGGGTGACCCATATATTAAACAAGTGCGCGTGGCCAAATTTAAAGCCAATGTAGTGCGCGTGGCGGTTGATTTAAAAGGCGAAGTTAAGCCGAATATTTTTGCTTTAGCGCCAGCTGGCGA
>JAYWCF010000323.1:0-8362 GCA_043780715.1 Methylotenera sp.
CGTCATTCCGACGAAAGTCGGAATCTAGTGGCTTTATTAAAATTACTGGATTCCGTGTCAAGCACGGAATGACAAAACCCTTTGTGGCTTATTATGCTTGTGAATATATAAAAAGTGGAATGCAGACCAAACTGCGGCGCGTGCTGCACCGCACCATCAATCAATAGCCCCATCCCCGGCATGCCAAACGGCAAACCAGCTGGGGTTAAATGCATGCATTTATTAGCCGATTTTAAATGTGGCATTTTTAATGACAAAACGCGCCCTGCATTTTGCGCCAGCTTAAAGCCCAGCCTTGAAATGTGTGGCGAAACGCGTAATGAAGCGATTATCTGGTTGACGCAATTAGAGCAACTGACTCAACCGAATACTTAGCGATTTAATCGCCAAATTTAAGTTAAAAAATTGTATAACGCTCTACCGACTAATGCTTTTTGCGTATAAAATAAGCAACCTTCCCGAAGTGAGCATTTGAATGCAAATTGGCAATCATATTCTGAAAAATAATTTGGTCGTCGCCCCTATGGCGGGCGTCACGGATAGGCCTTTCCGTCAGCTTTGCAAAAAGTTGGGCGCTGGTTTAGCGGTTTCAGAAATGGTGACATCTAATTCGCTACTTTACGGCAGTGAAAAAACGCTGCGCCGCGCCAATCATGAAGGCGAAGTGGACCCGATTTCAGTACAAATTGCAGGCTCTGACCCAAAAATGATGGCAGAAGCCGCTAAGCATAATGTGGATAACGGCGCGCAGATTATTGATATTAATATGGGTTGCCCAGCCAAAAAAATCTGCAATGTGATGGCGGGTAGCGCCTTATTAAAAGATGAGCCACTGGTGGCGCAAATTTTAAAAGCCGTAGTTGGCGCAGTGAATGTGCCTGTTACCTTAAAGATTCGCACCGGTTGGAATAAAAATAATCGCAACGCGATAATGATTGCCAAAATGGCGCAAGATATTGGCGTGCAAGCGCTGGCCATGCATGGCCGCACCCGCGCTTGTTTATATAATGGCGATGCCGAATACGATACGATTGCGGCGGTTAAGCAGGCGATTCAGATTCCGCTGATTGCCAATGGCGACATTACCACCCCAGAAAAAGCCAAGTTTGTTTTAGATTACACTGGCGCCGATGCGGTAATGATTGGCCGCGCAGCGCAAGGCAGACCGTGGATTTTTCGCGAAATTGAATATTACCTAAAAACTGGTGAGCATATGTTGCCACCTACGGTTGAAGAAATTCATACCGTGATGCTTGAGCATCTGCATGATTTGTATAGTTTTTATGGTGATTTAGCCGGTATGCGTGTGGCGCGTAAGCATATTTCTTGGTACACCAAAGGCTTGGCGGGTTCTGCCAGCTTTAGGCATAACATGAACACCTTGCAAACCATTGATTTGCAACTGGGTGCGATTAACGACTTTTTTGCTGAGCTTAAAACCAAACATGAACGGCTTGTTTATGCAGATGTTTTTGATACCGATAATTCTGAAAAAGTGGAGCTAGCGGCTTAATGAAAACTTCGTGCAAACTTTCTACCGCAATTGAAGAATCACTTGAAGATTACTTTACGCACCTTGACGGCCAGCCGCCGCATGCCATTTACGATATGGTTTTAAGCTGTGTGGAAAAACCCATGCTGGAATTTATACTGAATAAAGTAGGCGGCAATCAATCTAAAGCGGCCGAAATGCTGGGCTTAAACCGCAATACCTTGCGCAAAAAAATGGCCGAATACCATTTAAATTAGCCCTTACCTTTAAACATTTTTACATCCTAAGAGTTTCCTCATGGCAGTTATCAAACGTGCACTCATCAGTGTTTCAGACAAACAAGGCGTTTTAGAATTAGCCCTTGTATTAAGCAAACTACAGGTAGAAATATTATCTACTGGCGGCACCGCCAAACTCTTGCGCGACAATAATTTTGAAGTAATAGAGGTAAGCGATTACACCGGATTTGCCGAAATGTTAGATGGCCGCGTGAAAACATTGCACCCAAAAGTGCATGGCGGTATTTTGGGCCGTCGCGATTTGCCTGAGCATGTGAGCGCGATGCAAACGGCTAATATTCCGAATATTGATATGGTGGTAGTGAATCTATACCCGTTTGAAGCAACCGTTGCTAAAGCGGATTGCACGCTAGAAGATGCGATTGAAAATATCGACATTGGCGGCCCAGCGATGGTGCGAAGTGCCGCTAAAAACTGGAAAGATGTGTCAGTTTTAACCGATTTTAGCCAATATGCCGACGTTATCGCGGAACTTGAAAACAATAGCGGCAATATTAGTGACGAAACTAATTTCAAATTATCGATTGCTGCTTTTAACCGCATCAGCAATTACGATGGCGCCATTAGCGATTACTTATCATCGTTTCAAGCCGATGGCACACGCAGCGCTTTTTCGGCGCAAACCAATGGCCGTTTTATCAAACTACAAGATTTACGCTACGGCGAAAACCCGCATCAGCAAGCGGCTTTTTACCGCGATTTATACCCTGCACCTGGTTCATTGGTGACTGCCCAACAATTGCAAGGCAAAGAGTTAAGCTACAACAATATTGCCGATGCCGATGCGGCGTGGGAAACGGTTAAATCGTTTCCAAATAATAAAGCATGCGTAATTGTAAAACACGCCAACCCATGCGGTGTTGCAGTGGGTGAAAGTGCCTTAGAAGCCTACAGCAAAGCGTTTCAAACAGACCCTACCAGCGCATTTGGTGGCATTATCGCTTTTAATAGCTTGGTAGATGCCGCTGCGGCTGAAGCGGTAAGCAAGCAATTTGTTGAAGTGTTAATTGCGCCAGAATTTACCGATGAAGCATTAGCCATATTTGCCGCTAAAGCCAATGTGCGCGTATTAAAAATAGCGCTGCCAGAAGGCGGAAACACTCCTTGGGAACAAGGCCGTAACTCACACGATATCAAACGCGTGGGTTCAGGTATTTTGATTCAAACAGCCGATAACCATGAAATTAGCCCAGCCGATTTGAAAATTGTTTCTAAAAAACAACCAACAGCACAACAATTAGCCGATATGTTATTCGCTTGGAATGTAGCGAAATACGTTAAATCAAACGCCATTGTATTCTGTGGTAACGGTATGACCTTGGGCGTAGGCGCAGGCCAAATGAGCCGCGTAGACAGCACCAAAATCGCCGCGATTAAAGCACAAAATGCTGGCCTAACGCTTAAAGATTCAGTCGTTGCTTCAGATGCATTCTTCCCTTTCCGTGATGGCATTGATGTATTGGCCGAAGCAGGCGCCAGCTGTGTGATTCAGCCGGGTGGCAGTATGCGCGATGAAGAAGTGATTGCCGCTGCCGATGCGCATGGCTTGGTGATGGTGATGACGGGCATTCGTCATTTCAGACATTAATCGCAATCGCTAAAGGATAATTGAGCATGAAAGTTTTAGTGATTGGTGGCGGTGGCCGTGAACATGCACTTGCATGGAAAATCGCACAAAATAAGCAAATTAGCCGTGTGTTTGTAGCGCCTGGCAATGCTGGCACGGCACTTAATCCTGATATGGTGAATGTGCCTATTACCAGCGTTGCAGATTTACTGGCTTTTGCGCAAAAAGAGCAAATTAATTTGACAGTTGTTGGCCCAGAAGCGCCATTGTCACTTGGCGTGGTTGATACCTTTAGAGCCAATGGCTTAAAGATTTTTGGCCCTACCAAAGCGGCGGCGCAGCTGGAATCTAGCAAAGATTTCGCCAAAGCTTTTATGATTCGCCACAACATTCCAACAGCCGCTTACGCTACGTTTACCGATGCAAAATTGGCGCATGATTATGTGCAAGCGCAAGGCGCGCCGATTGTAATTAAGGCCGATGGTTTAGCCGCTGGCAAAGGCGTTGTGGTTGCCATGAGCAACGATGAAGCGCATGTAGCGATTGATGCAATGCTATCGGATAACAAGCTAGGTGACGCTGGCGCGCGCGTGGTGATTGAAGAATTTTTAACGGGTGAAGAAGCCAGCTTTATTGTGATGGTAGATGGCAAAAATATTCTGCCGATGGCCACCAGCCAAGACCATAAACGCTTAAAAGACCATGACCAAGGGCCAAATACTGGCGGCATGGGCGCGTATTCACCTGCGCCAGTGGTTACGCCAGAAATTCACGCCAAAGTGATGCGCGAAATCATTCGCCCAACGGTTGAAGGCATGGCCAAAGATGGCATTCCTTACACTGGCTTTTTGTATGCTGGCTTAATGATTTCACCAGATGGCGGTGTTAAAACTTTAGAGTTTAATTGCCGTATGGGCGACCCAGAAACGCAGCCGATTATGTTGCGCTTAAAATCTGATTTTGTGGCTTTGGCTGAACATGCGGTAAACGGCACGCTAGACCTTGCCGAAACAGAGTGGGATAGACGCACCGCGCTTGGCGTAGTGATGGCATCACACAATTATCCGGATACACCAAGACTGCATGACGAAATCACAGGCTTGCCAAAATTGGGTGATGATGCGCATGTGTTTCATGCGGGTACGCAATTGGTGGATGGCAAAGTATTAACCACAGGCGGCCGCGTGTTATGCGTTACAGCGCTAGGCGAAACGGTGAAATTTGCGCAGCAACAAGCTTATAAAATAGTGGATGAAATTAAGTTTGATGGCGCGCAATACCGCACCGATATTGGTTACCGCGCGGTTAAAGGTTAATCAAGACTCATGACGTCCAATAATTCAGTCAGTAGCCCTGTAAACACAGATGCCGTCTTGCAATACCTGCAAAACTTGCAAAGCAAGATTGTAGAGGCGCTGGAATTAGTCGATGGCAAAACCTTTCTGCATGATAGCTGGAATCGACCTGAAGGCGGCGGCGGTACCAGTTGTTTGCTAGAAGGCGGTAATGTTTTTGAACGTGCTGGAGTAGGCTTTTCACATGTATTAGGCAGCAAGCTACCCCCTGCCGCCACCATCGCCCACCCTGAAGCCGCAGGTCGCGCGTGGGAAGCCATGGGCGTTTCATTAGTGTTGCATCCGCGTAATCCCTATGTGCCAACCGTGCATATGAATATTCGTTTTTTTGTGGCTAAAGCGCCTGTATCTAATAGCGTAATATCTGGACAAGATGCGTCGCCGAGACAAGGCGCTGAAAAAGACGATGCGCAGGCAGTACAAGCAGTACGGCAAGCATCGTCTTTTGAAAGCAACACAGTCGCAGGCACGCAGGTTGACCCAGATATTTGGTGGTTTGGCGGGGGTATGGATTTGACGCCCTATTACGGCTTTGAAGAAGATTGCACACACTTTCATCGCACTAACAAATCCGCATTAGACGCCTTTGATGCAAGCTATTACCCTCAATTTAAAAAACACTGTGATGAATACTTTTACTTAAAACATCGCAAAGAACCACGCGGTATTGGCGGCATCTTTTTTGATGACTTTAATGCGTTAGGTTTTGAGCAAAGTTTTGCCTTGCAACGCGCTGTGGGTGATAGCTTTTTACAAGCCTATTTACCCATTTTACAGCGCCGCAAAGACACGCCCTACACAGAAATTGAACGCGATTTTCAAGCTTACAGACGTGGCCGCTATGTTGAATTTAACTTGGTTTTTGACCGCGGCACGCTATTTGGACTTCAATCAAACGGCCGTACTGAATCCATATTGATGTCTATGCCGCCTGTTGTGAAATGGCGTTATGATTGGAAGCCAGAAAACGGTAGCGCAGAAGCCAAGCTTTATACCGACTTTTTAATTGATCGGGAATGGGTTTAATTACTAAATGAAACCTACAGCTGCAGCCGACCCCATAGTCAGAGAACAAGCGCAAGCTTTATTAGATTTTATTGACGCCAGCCCAAGCCCTTGGCATGCGGTTGAAACGGTTAGCCAGCAATTATTGGCAGCAGGCTATCAGCAATTACTGGAAGCCAACGCTTGGCAATTAGCGCCATCAGGTAAGTATTTTGTGGTGCGCGGCGGCGCATCTATTATCGCTTTTTCATTGGGCAATCAAGCACTGGTTGAAACGGGTTTCCGTTTGATTGGTGCGCATACCGATTCACCCGGTTTGCGTTTAAAACCGCAAGCAGCGTTTGGCAATAGCGGATTAGTACGAATTGGCGTTGAGGTATATGGCGGGCCAATTTTAGCCACTTTTGCTGACCGCGATTTAAGCATTGCTGGTCGCGTAATGGTGAAAAGCGGCGCCGATTTTCAAACGCATTTAATCAAATTTGACCAAGCATTGATGCGCCTGCCCAATTTGGCCATTCACATGAACCGTGAAGTGAATGACAAGGGTTTAAAATTTCATAAGCAAGACGAATTACCACTGATTTTTGGCGAAGCTAAGGAAGGCATTGAAGCCGACCAGCAGTTTTTGCAGAAAATTGCCGATGAGTTAAAGGTGAATATTGCCGATATTCTGACTTGGGAATTAAACGTATATGACACTCAAAAAGGCAGTTTTTGGGGTGCCAACCAAGAATTTATTGCCAATAGCCAGTTGGATAATTTGGCCTCTTGCCATGCCACATTGACGGCCTTGCTGGCCAATAAAAATAGCGCAACCACCAATATTATTGCGCTTTTTGACCATGAAGAAGTGGGCAGTGAAAGCGCCACTGGCGCAAGCGGCAGTTTTTTGAATGATGTGATTAGCCGTATTACCGCGCACGAAAATTTAACCGCCGCCGATAAGTTACGTGCGCTTGCGCAAAGCTTTTTTATCAGCGCCGATATGGCGCATGCTTATCACCCCAATTTTTCTGGTAGTTACGATTCGCATCACCATGTTTTAGTGAATAAAGGCGTGGTGATTAAAAGCAATTGCAATCATCGCTATGCCAGCAATGCCGATACAGCGGCGCGTTTTATGCAAATTTGCCAGCAAGCTGATGTGCCACATCAGCAATACGTACACCGCACCGATTTAGGCTGCGGCAGCACGATTGGGCCAATTATTGCGGCTCAACTGGGCGTTGCGACGGTGGATGTTGGCTGCCCCATGTGGGCGATGCACAGCTTGCGTGAAAGCGCTGGCGTGCTGGATCATCACTATATGATTCGCGCATTAAGCCAAGTATTCAGCTCTAATATTCAAAAGCCATAATCCATCAGAATCAGCGGCTTTGCGCTTAAACATTGACGCTAAGCCTTTAACTGTTTAGTCTTTAGCCTGTATTCATTTAATTGTCATCTTGCAAACTTTGACTATTACAACCTTCAATAGGAATTTTTATGCTTGCCAAACTATTACGCACTAAGCCTGTAGAAGCCCATAGCAATAGCGGCTTAAAAAAATGTTTAACTGCGTTTGATTTGGCTTTATTAGGCATTGGTTGCGCTATTGGCACCGGCATATTTGTGCTGACAGGTATTGCCGCCGCCACCCAATCTGGCCCTGCGGTGGTGTTATCATTTGTGTTGGCTGGTGTTGCCTCTGGCTTTGCCGCGCTGGCTTATGCCGAACTGGCGGCTTCTGTGGGCGGCTCTGGCAGTGCTTATGGTTATAGTTATGTGGCATTTGGTGAATTTTTAGCTTGGGTCATGGGCTGGATTTTACTGCTGGAATACGGCGTAGGCGCAGCGGCAGTGGCGAATGGCTGGGCTGGCTATTTTGTTAACACATTAGCCAACTTTAATATTTATTTGCCAGAATCGTTAACAAAAGCACCCATGGTGGGCGGCTTAATTAACTTGCCCGCTTTTGCCATTATTTGGCTGCTGACCATTTTGCTGATTGTGGGTGTTAAAGAAAGTGCGCGCTTTAACAACATTATTGTGGTCATCAAGCTTTCAACGATTGCCATTTTTATTGCACTAGCCATCGGTCATTTAAATACCGATAATTGGCACCCATTTATGCCCTTTGGCTGGTTTGAAACCTTGGATAACGGCAAAAACATTGGCGTGCTGGCTGGTGCATCTTTAGTATTTTTTGCCTATTTTGGTTTTGATGCCGTTTCTACGGCAGCAGAAGAAGCCAAAAATCCACAACGCGATTTGCCAATTGGCTTGCTAGCGTCATTAGCTTTTTGTACCGTTATTTATATTATTGTGTCTGCCATTTTAACCGGCGTTGTACCTTACACTGAATTAAATACCGCCTCACCTGTGGCGTATGCCCTTACAAAACTGGGTTACACTTGGGCATCCACTTTGGTTGCGACAGGCGTATTAGCTGGGCTTATCACCGTTTTGCTTGTGTTGTTATATGGCTTAACACGTATTTTATTCGCCATGAGTCGCGACGGTTTAATTTCACCAATTTTCTCAAAAGTGAACCCTGACAGACAAACGCCTACGCGCATTATTTTAATGTGCGGTTTTGTAGTGTCGCTGGTGGCTGGCTTTTTTCCGCTAGGCGAGCTAGCAGAAACAGTGAATATCGGCA
>JAYWCF010000324.1:0-2979 GCA_043780715.1 Methylotenera sp.
TAAATCGATTGCGCCTGCACCGCCCTCGGCCCAATGTTTGCATACAATTGCTTCACAACCTAGCTCTTCAACAGACGCTTTTAAAGCATCGATTTCAGCAACGGTGTCTTGCAAAAAGTGATTAATCGCAACAACAACCTGCAAGCCAAAATGCGTTTGAATATTATGAATATGGCGTTTTAAATTGGCTAAACCATCGTTTATATGCGCAATATTTTCAAGGTTTAAACTAGCTAGTTCACCGCCGCCATGGTATTTCAAAGCACGCACCGTTGCCACAATCACCACTAAATCTGGCTGTAAACCAGTTTGGCGACATTTTATATTCATGAATTTTTCGGCACCCAAATCGGCACCAAAACCCGCTTCTGTCACCACATAATCGGCCAATTTTAAAGCCGCTTTTGTGGCCACCACAGAGTTGCAACCATGCGCAATATTGGCAAATGGGCCGCCATGTATAAGTGCTGGCGTGTGTTCTAGGGTTTGCACCAAATTAGGCTGAAATGCATCTTTTAATAAAGCCGTCATGGCGCCATGTGCTTGTAAATCGCTGGCAAAAATTGGTTTGTCAGTATTACTTACTGCCACTTGAATATTACCAAGACGCATTTTTAAATCAGCTAAATCATCGGCTAAACAGAATATCGC
Source organism: Methylotenera sp. (assembly GCA_043780715.1). Lineage (GTDB taxonomy): Bacteria > Pseudomonadota > Gammaproteobacteria > Burkholderiales > Methylophilaceae > Methylotenera_A. Next base: position 652 of record JAYWCF010000324.1, read on the forward strand.
CATTACTTCACTGGCCACCGTAATATCAAAACCAGTATTGGCTTGCGTTTGATTAATGCTTAAATCGCGCAAGGCGCGGTCGTTCATATCCATGCAGCGGCGCCAAGTCACCTGGTCAATGCCCAGCGCGTTACCCTGATGAATATGGTTATCGATTAAGGCCGCCAGTAAATTATTGGCAGAGGTAATAGCATGAAAATCACCGGTAAAATGCAGGTTAATATTTTCCATGGGCATTACTTGCGCATAGCCGCCGCCAGTAGCGCCACCTTTTAACCCAAATACTGGACCAAGTGATGGCTCACGAATACACACTATGGCGCGTTTAGCCGTTTTTTCTTGCTTAAAAAGCACATTAAGCGCATCGGCCAAGCCAACGGTTGTGGTGGTTTTTCCCTCACCTGCAGGGGTTGGACTAATGGCGGTAACTAATATTAATTTGCCGTTAGGCTTAGTTTGCAGCTTGGCAATGCAAGCTGTGCTGAGCTTAGCAATGTAATGCCCATAAGGAATTAAATCTGTAGCTTCTATATATAATTTATGAGCAATATCAACAATCGGCTTTAGCGTAGCGGCTTGCGCAATATCGATATCAGACATCATAAGCTATTTACGGCCGCCCAATATAGAACCCAGTACACCGCGAATAATGCTACGCCCCAACTGTGAGCCGATGGCGCGCGCTGTGGATTTAGCTGCGGTTGCTAAAATACTGTCCGAACGACTGCTGGATTTACCCGCACTTTTACCGCCTAATACGCCGCCCAGCATGCCGCCCCAGTCAAAGCCTTTGCCTTCTTCCGCCACTTCGGCTGATTCGGTTGCGCGCGTTTTTAAAATTTCGTAAGCCGATTCACGGTCAACTTGTTTTTCGTAAAAGCCATTAATGTTGGATTTAGCAATTACCGCTGCTCTTTCGGCATCGGTAATCGCGCCAAGTCGGCTTTGCGGCGGGCAAACAAATGCACGCTCTACAGGGCTTGGAATACCCTTTTCATCTAAAAATGAAACCAGCGCTTCACCCACACCCAGCTCAGTAATGGCAACCGCTACATCCACTTTTGGATTACTTCTAAAGGTTTCAGCCGCTGACTTTACCGCTTTCTGATCACGCGGCGTAAAGGCGCGCAAGGCATGCTGCACGCGGTTACCCAGCTGACCCAACACAATATCAGGAATATCTAAGGGGTTTTGACTTACAAAATAAACACCTACACCTTTTGAGCGAATCAAACGCACTACTTGCTCAATTTTTTGCAATAAAGCTGGTGGCGCATCGGTAAACAGCAAATGCGCTTCATCAAAGAAAAATACCAATTTTGGTTGATCTAAATCGCCTACTTCTGGCAGTTTTTCAAACAATTCCGATAACAACCAAAGCAACAATGTGGCGTAAACGCGTGGTGAGTTGTATAACTTTTCGGAAGCCAGAATATTAATCACACCACGGCCTTGTGAATCGGTTTGCATTAAATCTTCTAAATTTAAGGCTGGCTCGCCAAAAAATAAATCGCCACCTTCAGTTTCAAGCTGCAAAAGTGAGCGCTGCAACGCACCAACGCTGGCGGCCGAAATATTGCCATAACTGGTTTGATATTCGGCCGCGTTTTCTGCCGCATGTTGCGACATGGAGCGCAAATCTTTTAAATCTAATAACAACCAGCCTTTGTCAACCGCAATTTTAAAAATGGCATTAATTACACCTGCTTGTACGTCGTTTAAGTTAAGCAAACGTGCCAGTAATAAAGGTCCCATTTCGGCAATTGTAGTGCGCACCGGATGGCCTTTTTCGCCAAACACATCCCACAAGGTAACGGTTGAAGCTTGAGGCTTAAAATCATCCATACCCAATTGCGCCACTCGCGCATCTACCCGCGCATTGCCGCCACCTGCTTGGCTCATACCAGCTAAATCACCTTTAACATCAGCCATAAAAACAGGAATGCCCAATGCCGAAAACCCTTCTGCCATTGTTTGCAAGGTAACGGTTTTACCTGTACCAGTGGCGCCTGCAATTAAGCCATGACGATTGGCCATTTTAGGCAAAATATGCAGGAAATTTTCGGCTTTGGCGATACGGATAGGGTTAGACATGTATTTAAATTCGCTTGATTATTAACCAGATAAAGTTGCTCAAGTATAAACCAAGCATCATAAAATATCAGTAGCAAAAACGTGTGTTTTGCAGTGTGTTAACAAAGCACCGCATTTCAAACCACTTGATTAAAACAAAATCGCCTACACTAAAATCAAGAAATTTATCGCAGACATATACAAAATTTTACAATTGTTTACACTAGTATAATTTTAATGCTACGCATTAAAGCC
>JAYWCF010000325.1:0-8302 GCA_043780715.1 Methylotenera sp.
GCTTGCAGTACCGGAGTTGGTGATGGTGACGCCTGCGCCACTGCTGGCGGTTAAGCTGCCACTGGCCACGCTCAAGTTAACCGTGATGTTACTCGTCCCAGCATCCACATCCACCACCGATAGGCCGGTTAAGGCGACATTGGTGTCTTCATTGGTGCTGTAGGTGGCCGGCAATGTGTTGATTGGGGCGTCATTGATGGCGGTAACATCAAACGTAAATGTGTTTGGAACAGCATCAAATGCGCCTAAATTATCTTGCACGCTAAACGTAAAGTTGCTGTATGCGCTACCATTGGCGTTAGCAGCAGGCTCAAAAGTGAGATTGCCTGCATTAATATCAGCCGCTGTGATTGTTTGGCCTGCGCTTGTGATGGCTACGCCGTTTAGAAATAAGCTGCCATTGCTTGGCAAAGTATCAATACGCACGGCGTTAAGTGTTTGACCGACATCGGCATCTGTAAAGCCAAAGTCGGCGCTTAGTAAGGTGTAGCTATTATCTTCAAGAATGGTGCGAGTTACATCGGCGCCTTGCGGTGCCACATTGGCGCTCACATTAACGGTGATGTTGGCGGTATCGGTGCCGCCTGCGCCATCGCTAATGCTGTAAGAAATGATTGAAGCACCTGAAAAAGCACTATTAGGTGTAAACGTAATTACGCCACCAGCAGTAATAGTAAGTGTGCCGTTTGCTACAGCAATCGTTTGTGGTGTGCCTGGTGTAACGGCGGTGCCGCCAATGCTGGTTAGCGTTAAAGGGTCGCCTTCAATATCGGTATCATTGCTTAAAGGCGTCAATATAACTGGTGTATCTACTGGGGTACTAACTATGTCGGCTACGGCGATTGGATTATCGTTTACGGGGGCGACATTTAAGCTAACAGTTGCCGTGTCGAACCCTCCTGCGCCATCCGAAATAGTATAGGTAAAGCTGGCCGGACCAAAATAATTGGCGTTTGGTGTAAAAATAATATTGCCTGCGCTCAATGACACCGTTCCATTTGTTGCTGCTTGAACACTGGTTATTGTTAAACTATTGCCATCAATATCAGTATCATTAGCCAGCAAACTCGCCGTTGTAATGGTAACAGCCGTGTCTTCGGTTGCAGCAACACTATCATTTACCGCAGTAGGATTATCGTTTTGCGGAATCACCGTAATCGTGGTTGTGACTGTAGGCGAAGTAGCACCGCCATTATCGGTGACGTTAAATGGAATATCCACCGTGCCATTAAAGTTAGGAGCAGGTGTAAAAATCAAGCCTGCTGCTTGCGCTGGTGTTAATGGTGAATTAGCCACAACTGGTGTAACGCCATCAGCAAAATACAAAGTACCTTGTGCAGCGGACGGCAATGCGGTCACGCGAATGACGGTAATTGTGCCATCAATATCACTACCACTTAAATTAATCGCAATATTGCTGTCTTCATTGCCCGCTGGCGTAGTTGGATTGGCTATTGGCGCATCGTTAACAGCTATTACTGGGCCTAGATTAAGTGCGCCAGTATCGGTTAAAACTCCATCAGAAACGGTGTAAACAACTGGCGGAACAGCCCCAACATAATTAGGTGCAGGGCTAAAACTAAAGCTGCCATCCGAATTAACTACTACCGTACCAATTCCCGCAATCAAAGCGATTGTACCGGCACCGAATAGCTCTGAAATGCCATCGCCATTCGTATCAACGCTAAACTGAGTCACAACTAACGCGCCACCTTCAACATCGGTATCGTTAGTCAGCACATTGCCAGCAACGGCTGTGTCTTCTGTCACTGCAACAAAATCATCATTGGCAACTGGCGAATCGTTGACTGCTGCAATGCTTATTTGTGCACTTAAAGTATTAGAAGTGGTGCCGCCATTATCGGTAACATTAAACGGAATATTCACCGTGCCATTAAAGTTAGGCGCCGCCACAAATATCAAACCGGTAGCTTGCGCTGGTGTTAATGGTGAATTTACCACAACTGGCGTTACGCCATCGGCAAGATACAACGTGCCTTGCGCAGCGGGCGGAAGCGTCAGCACGCGCATAAAAGCAATACTGCCATCGGTGTCATTGCCAATTAAATTCAATGTGGCATTAACCGCATCTTCAACACCAGCCGTGCTAGTAAAACCCGCGGTTGGTGCAATATTAGCTGGCGTTATGGGGCCTGCAGCAGATAAGCCCAATGCTAGATAATTGGTATCTACGCCATCAATAATTAGGGGAAACGCCGCTCTTTGGCTAATCTGATAATCGTACGCAAAATTAAATGCATTTAGAATATCGGTCACTCTGAATAAATCAACAAAACTAAAGCCATAAATATTAAAGGCAGCGGCTTGTCCTGCGGCGGTTTCTTCTAAAACCGCATTAATATCTTTACCCTCTTCAATCGCTTTAATTACAGTTTCAATCGTTGCCAAATTAATCGCACTATCAATTAAACTGGGTGCAATCGCTTGCGAAAGTTCTTCAGTAAACTGTACAGATTGCTCTGAATGAATATTAATCAACCGCTTATTAAAGAGTTCCAGCTCAACATCCACACCGCGCGGCGTTTCGATTGTATCGCCCGTTTGCACCAAATCGCCCAACTGTAGCGCACGCCTACTGCCGTTTTCTGTAATGAGATAAGCAATGCCTGTCATTGCCACTACTTTGCCGATAAATGCCATGGGATGTCCTGATTCTGATTTTATAAATGCATACTTGCTTGTGCACAAAGCTTTTTCACAATTGCATTAAATACCCTTATTTGCCACAAATATATTGTACTAAAGGACAATACAGCACCGTGTTTTCTTTAGCACGCTGCCTTCATAATTTTATTAACAAATTTTTAGCTAGCTAAATAGTAGCAAGCAAAATAAGATAAGGTATGATAGTGATGAATAAATAACTAAATCAAATCAATGCACTTAAAGATTGATTTTTAGTTTGCCTGACAGGAAATCTACAGGAACCTGTATGTTAATAAGAAAAAAAGCAAAGTAGTGTTTTACTTGCATGTCAACAAACTGATACCAGCATTCATGTTGGTGCTATTCAGTTTATCTAGCATTTATGCCTTGAGTGATGACTTTGAAAGGCTGAGTTCGCTTGCCAACCAACGCTATGGCCAAGAGGCATATAAATCATTCATCGAATTACAGCATTTAACGCAACGTTTGCAGGGCGCTTCAGATATTGAAAAACTCACCCAAATAAACGATTTTTTTAATCAAAAAATTAGGTTTGTTGACGATATTGACGTATGGGGAGTTTCGGATTATTGGGCCACACCTTTAGAATTACTTGGCATGCAGGCTGGTGATTGCGAAGACTTTGCCATTGCAAAATATGTCTTTTTAAAAGTGCTTAATATAAACAACAATAATATGCGGCTTACGTATGTCAGAGCTGAAATTAGCAACGGCGAAGGTCGATCTTTTAAGGCCCATATGGTTTTAAGTTATTACAAAACACCACAGTCTGAGCCACTAATTTTAGATAATTTAACGTCTGAAATATTGCCTGCCTCAAGCAGGACGGATTTATCGCCCATTTACAGTTTTAACGATAGCGGATTATGGGTAGGCTCTAGCAGCAAACCAAAAGGTGAGGCGCAATCAAGTTTATCCAGATGGCGCGATGTATTATTGCGAATCCGAGCAGATGGAATAAGATAATGAAAAGTAAGGAAATGGTTAATGTCACTTAATAGAAAACTGTGGTTTGCAATCGCCTACATACTGATTCTGGCCTCAGGCGGCAGTTTCATTTTAACGGCGCTGTTTACTAAATATTATTTAGAAGATCAATTGCAGGTAAAAAATATTGATAACGCCACATCGCTGGCGCTTTCTATGTCGCATTTGCAAAAAGATTCCGCCACCTTAGATTTATTAATTTCAGCACAATTTGATTCTGGCCATTATCAATATATTGGCTTATCTGACCCAAACGGCAAACTATTAACCGAGCGCGTGAACACCCATAGCAAAACCAAAGCACCTACTTGGTTTGTAAAACTATTCCCAATTGAAGTGCAAGCTGGCACCGCCGCTGTGCAAGACGGTTGGAATCAATATGGCACCTTAAAATTGGAAAGTAGCTTAAGTTTTGCCTACGATAAATTATGGGAATTGATATTGCTGATTGCTGCTTGGTCTACCGCGATTGGATTGGCAAGCTGCTATGCCGGCAACCAAAGCTTGCAGCGCGTATTACGGCCACTAAAAGATATTGTAAACCAAGCTGAGGCCATTGGCGAAAGGCGATTTATTACCATTAAAGAGCCCAAAACTACTGAATTTAAATCGGTCGTGGCGGCAATGAATAGCCTATCAAATCGCATTAAAAGTACGGTGGATGCAGAATCGGCGCGTCTTGAGGAATTGCAATACAAAGCTAACTTTGATTACATTAGCGGCTTAATGAATCAACAATATTTTAGAACCGTAATTGATGCCAGCATTGGCCATGAAGACGATTTTAGCCAAGGCGCGCTGGTGGTTGCAAGGCTCACTAATCTTGCGCTTATTGACCAAACTTTGGGTTATCAAGAAACAAATGCTCTGCTGAAACAAATCGGCAAAACGCTTGAAAACGCCTGCCTCAACCAGCCGTCATTAATTGCTGGCCGGCTGAGTGGCTCTAATTTCGCCATTTTTTCTAAAACACCGATTGATGCCTATGTGCTGGGCAATCAAATCAAAAATCTGCTAGAACAGACCTACAATTTAGAACAAGCCAATCTCAGCAGCCACTTTGTAACCGCCACAACGCCGGTAACTAAACAAGATTCATCATTGGATTTGATTACCTTGGTGGATGGCGTGTTAGATCAAATTGGCGTGAATGATGAAAATATTTTGCACGTAATTAATCAAGATGATGTGGCCAATTATGTGGATGTTGGGCGCAATGAGTGGGAGCGCTTGCTAAATTCTGCGCTGGATAACAAAAGGCTAAAACTTGAGCATTATCCTGTGATTAATCAACAAGGTGCGTTAATCCACAATGAAAGCCCAGTGCGATTACAGCTGGTTGAAAATGAAAAATGGTTTTGTGCTGGCGAATTTATTACTTGGGCCATGCAGCTTAATTTACTAAAACGCATTGATGAATTGGTGCTGGAAAATGCCATTAACTTGCTGGTAAATGGCGCGCAGCCTATTGGCCTGAATATTTCGGCAAACACAATCTGCGATAAAACGTTTGTTAAAAAAGCCGTGGCATTGATTAAAGCGCACCCAAGCGTTGCGCGCCATTTGTATTTAGAGATTCCAGAACAAGGCGCTTTTGATCATTTTGCTGAATTTAAAACATTTTGCAGCGCGCTTAAAGGTTTGGGATGCAACATTGGCATTGAACACGTTGGCTCACGCATTGCACAATTGGGCGAGCTGCATGATGTTGGGCTTGATTACATTAAAATTGACGCATCAATTATTCGGCATATTGATACCAACGATGCCAACAAAACCTTGCTTAAAGGGCTATGTTTAATTGCGCATTCTATTGGTGTGTTAGCCATTGCCGAAGGTGTGCAAACCACAGATGAAATTGAGGCGTTAAAGCTAATTGGCCTAGATGGAATGACGGGGCCAGGGATTAGATTTAGTTAACATGCGTTTAGCTTTACCTGCATTTTACTTACTTGCATTTTGATTAAACTCTGTTGAGTCGGCGTTTTAAAAATTCTGTCTAAGCAATTTCGCCATTTTTAAAATTACCATTTAGCATCAATGCCAGTTGCAGCCTGTCTTTTGCACCCAGCCGCTCAAAAGTGGCGGCTAAATGCGCTTTAACCGTACGTTCCGTAATACTCAACACTCTGGCAATCTCTTTATTGCTCAGCCCTTTTGCTGCCTCAACCGCCACTTCTTTTTCGCGTTTGGTAAGCTTTTGTAACAAGCTTTGCACATACTCTGGCCTATTGCCTGCCAGCTTGGTCGATACTTCGATTAAGCGCTGCAAAAATTCTTGGCCTAGCCAAATGCCGCCGTTAATAATCACCGTTTTAATTTCGTTTAATACGGTTGGTTCAGAATAAGCATGGCAATAGCCTCTTGCGCCTAAACTCAGCGCATAGAGCGATTCAGTATGATTTGGCGTGTTGGCTAACACCACAATTTTTGCATTTTTATAATCATTTAAAATGCTGGCAACCGTTCTGGCCATCCATTGCTGCCTATCTTCGTTCATGTGCAGCCAAAAAATCACTTCATCATCGCTGCTGGCAATATTATCCACTAGCGTTTCTGATAGCACAGAATCAGGAAAAGCCGCATTCCAGCTAGCCAAGCTTGTAGATAGTTTACTAATAAAAATATGGCGCATTACTAAAACTTATCTTTCAGTAAACGCGTAGGATTTAGCTTTAATGACAGGCTTGAGTAGGTACGAAAGAATGGTTTTTTTACCGGTTAAAATATCCACTTGCGCAATCATGCCGGGAATAATCGGCAAGCCTTTACCCAAGCTGGTTTGCAAAGTGCGCACGCGCACCACGTAATAGGCGTTGCCTTTTTCATCTACGGTTGAGTTGGCGGCAATACTTTCTACTTTGGCGTCTAGCGTGCCGTAAATGGTGTAATCGTAAGCGGTTAATTTCACAATGGCATTTTGGTTGGGGCGTAAAAAGGCAATATCTTTAATTTCCACTTTGGTTTCAAGCACCAGCGCATCATCGCTTGGCACTACTTCTAGCACCTCTTTCCCTGGCTGAATCACGCCGCCAACGGTATTAAAAAATAAGCGGCTAATCGTGCCATTAACAGGCGATTTTAACGTCGCTTGCTTTACTTTATCGGATAATCCAACGCTGGTTTCAACAATGCTATTCAATTTTGCCGTGGTTTCGTTTAGCTCTGTACGCACTTTGCTACGAAAATTCTGCTCGGCTTCCGTTATTTTGCGCCTTGCCTCAGAAATTGACACTTGAATACGGTTGCCTTGCGCGCGCGCTTGGTCAATATCGCCTTTTGCCCGCGTTGCTTCACGTTCTAATTTTAAAATGTCAATTTCAGAAACCGCCCCACTGGCTAACAAAGGTTTATTGGCTGCCAATTCTTTAGAGGCGGATTCAAACGTCTTTTCGGCAATTTCGCGCTTAAATTGCACTTCAATCAGCTCTTTTTCGCGCTGTGTCATTTGGTCGCGCGCAATGTTTACAATCGAACTTAATTCGTCTTGACTGGCAAAATATAAGGCTTTTTCTTGCTGATATACTTGCGGCACTTCGGCCTGCACTTCTGGCGGTGGATTAAATGCGCTGCCTTCTGCCAATGCTTTTAAGCGCGCTTGTTTGGCAATTAATGCTAACACTTGGCCTTTGTTTTCACGCAACGAAGAAACAGCACGAGTTTCATCGATTTTAATTAAAGGTGTGCCCACTTTTACTAAATCGCCTTCTTTCACTAAAATTTCAGACACAATTCCGCCATCTAGCGATTGAATGACTTGCACTTGACGCGATGGAATTACCCTGCCCTGACCGCGCGTTACTTCATCTACTTTTGCAAACCAAGCCCACGCAATCACCGCTAATAAAATCAACAAAATGCCGTATAGCAATTTTCTGGCTTTAAGCGGTTTTTGCTCTAAAATCGCCAAATCCGCCTCTTCATTCCAATCTAAATTATCACGCGTTTCGGTTGGCACAGCATGATTCACCAGCCAATAAATAGGCGCTGTTAGCCACGATTGCTTTTTTAAAAAGCCATTAACGGCACCGATAGTATTAAATAAACCCTGACTCATATAATGACCTAATACGCTGTTTTTACAGCGCTTTACCTATTTTCCCTGCACGTAGCGCTTCAATCACTTGCGCTTTTGGGCCATCTGCCACAATACGACCTGCATCAATCACAATAATGCGATCGGCTAAATCAAATAAACCGGTACGGTGCGAAATAAGCACCACTGTTTTGCCTTGCGCCGCTTCCATTAAGCGTTTTTTTACCGCGTCTTCGCTAGAGTGATCCATGGCGCTGGTTGGCTCATCAAGCAAAATAATAGAAGGCTTACCAATGAGTGCGCGCGCAATGCCAACACCCTGCTTTTGGCCGCCAGACAAGGTATCACCACGCTCACCCACGCTTAAATCAAAGCCTTTTGGGTGGGCGTTAATAAATTCATCAATGCCGCCAGCATGCGCGGCCGCTAGCACGGTTGCATCATCGGCATGTGGTGTTGTAACGGTTAAATTATCGCGCATGGTGCCATAAAACAAATGCGTTTCTTGCTCTACATAGCCCACACAGCGCCGCAATTCTGCGGGGTCAATTTGGCGTGCATCAATGCCATCAATCAAAATAGCGCCAGCTG
>JAYWCF010000326.1:0-2972 GCA_043780715.1 Methylotenera sp.
CTGCAATTTTAACGCCACCCACTGCGTTTATAAACACATCCTGATCAAAACAAGGAATGCCTGCGTGGCGATTTAACACAGCCAGCAACATGGCCAAGCGATTCTGCTCAAGCCCTGTCGCCAAACGTTTAGGGCTAGGCGCATGGCTTTCATCCACCAAGGCTTGAATTTCAATCAATAACGGACGTGTACCTTCCATGGTCACGGTAATGCAACTACCTGCTACCTGCTCTTCATGATGCGATAAAAATAGCGCGCTGGGATTGGATACTTCACGCAAGCCATGCTCTGTCATGGCAAATACGCCCAGCTCATTCACAGCGCCAAAGCGATTTTTAAAGGCACGAATCAGGCGAAAAGAAGAGTTTTGGTCACCTTCAAAATACAAAACGGTGTCTACAATATGCTCCAGCACGCGCGGCCCAGCTAGTGAGCCTTCTTTGGTGACATGGCCAACCAAAATAACAGTGATGCCTAATTGCTTAGCCAAACGCGTTAATTGCGCCGAACATTCGCGCACTTGCGCAACCGAACCGGGCGCGGATTGTAGCGCTTCTGAATACACGGTTTGAATCGAATCGATTACCGCAATATTCGGTTTATGCGTTTGTAGCGTGGCTAAAATCTTTTCAAGATTAATTTCGGCTAGTAATTCCACTTGGCTGGCATCTAAGCCCAAACGCTTGGCGCGCATGGCGATTTGCTGAGGTGACTCTTCACCGCTCACATAAATCGCTTGCGCAGATTTTCCTAGATGACAAAGTACCTGCAAAAGAAGCGTAGATTTACCAATACCTGGGTCGCCACCAATTAGCACCACCCCACCCTCAACCAAGCCGCCGCCCAATACGCGGTCAAATTCGCTAATGCCCGTTGGTGTTCTTTCAATATCAGCCGCTTGAATACTACTTAGCTTTTGTAATTGACTAGATGCCGCTAAACCTTCAAATTTATTAGCATAACGGTTGTTGGATGTACTGGTTTCGGCGACTGATTCAACCAAAGTATTCCAAGCCATACAACTTGGGCATTGGCCCTGCCATTTTGATTCAGACGCGCCGCATTCTGTGCAGGTATAAACGGTTTTAGCTTTAGCCATATTGCTTAATAATAAGCCTAATAATTATCTTGAATATAGCCAGCGTTGGCAAAGTTTTCAAAACGGGTATTTTCGCCAATAAAGGTTAAGCGTACGCGGCCAATTGGGCCATTACGTTGCTTGCCGATGATAATTTCCGCTGTGCCTTTATCTTCACTATCAGGGTTGTATACTTCATCGCGATAGATAAATAAAATCAAATCCGCATCCTGCTCAATCGCGCCAGATTCACGCAAATCCGACATAACAGGGCGTTTATCAGGGCGTTGTTCTACGCTTCGATTTAGCTGCGAAAGCGCAACCACTGGGCAATCTAGCTCTTTAGCTAAAGCTTTTAAAGAACGTGAAATTTCTGAAATTTCAGTGGCGCGATTTTCACCTTGTTTACCAGCAGGGGCCGACATTAATTGTAAGTAATCAATCACAATTAAACCCAACTTACCGCATTGGCGGTGCAATCGACGCGCCCTTGCGCGCACATCAAAGCTGCTTAAGCCTGCGCCTTCATCAATAAAAATCGGCGCTTCATTTAGCTTGCCTAATGCGGTGGTCAGCTTTTCCCAATCTTCATCTTCTAAGCGGCCTGTGCGCATGCGATGCTGATCTAAGCGCCCTACTGAGCCAATCATCCGCATGGCTAGTTGGGTTGAAGCCATCTCCATTGAGAAAACGGCCACTGGCAAACCAGTATCTAGTGCCACATTTTCGGCAATATTCAATGAGAACGCCGTTTTACCCATAGAAGGACGACCCGCGACAATAATTAAATCGCCACCCTGAAAACCTGAGGTCATGGAATCTAAGTCACTAAATCCAGTCGGAATACCCGTTACATCTGATGGATTATCGCGCGAAAATAGCATATCAATGCGTTCAGCCACTTGCGGTAATAATTCTTTAATATCTTGAAAGCCTTGACTGGTGCGCTGTCCGCCTTCGGCAATCTGGAAAATTTTAGCTTCTGCTTCATCTAACAATTGCTGCGCATCACGGCCGTTGGGGCTATAAGCACTTTCGGCAATGCCGCTACCAACCGTCACCAATTTACGCATAATCGCGCGTTCGCGCACAATTTCGGCATAGCGGCGAATATTAGCCGCCGTTGGTGTGTTTTGCGCCAAAGAGGCTAAATAGGCAATGCCGCCAATAGTGGATAATTCCGCGGTACTTTCCAGCGATTCAGCCACCGTCACAATATCCGCAGGGCGATTACGCTCAATTAACTTGGCGATATGCTGAAAAATGGTTTTATGGTCAAACTGATAAAAATCTTCTGCCCTTAAAAGATCAGCAATTTTATCAAGCGCCTCGTTTTCAAGCAGCAAGCCGCCAATCACAGATTGCTCTGCTTCTATTGAATGTGGGGGGAGTTTAAGGGAATCTAGTTGTTCATCAGCCATGGGCGAATTATATCAGTCAGGTTCAAGTTAAGCTCAAGTTATGCTTAAGTAATGTTTAAGCGGCTTATAAACTCAAGCGGATAACGCTTTATGCCTAGCAAGATGTTGCCTATAGAGTAACCCTGCCACCGCTAAGCAATGTGCTAAACCAACCAATATGGGCACGCCGTGTTCACCAACACTTGGTGCTAAAACCAGCGGAAAAAATATAAAGCCTAATGTTCTTGGCAACAATAATGGCAATAAAACGTAGAGCAATATCAGATAAAAAATCGTAGTCATTACTGCGCGCTGCGGTTTTTGGCTTAAACTAAAATAATAAAGCAGGCCAATATCGCGCATCATTAATAACAAGCTCATTAAGCCAATTATCACAAACGATTGCCCTTCTCGCAGTGATTTTGCTGAATAAAAGCTACTAAATGTAGAGTCTAAACTAGTAAATGGTAAGGCAATTAAACAAAAAACAGCCA
>JAYWCF010000327.1:0-8295 GCA_043780715.1 Methylotenera sp.
TCAATGGCTGTTTTTTCAGCTTCATCCAACTTATCGCCATGCTCGCCCAATGATTTTTTCACAGAGTGAACCATGCCGTCAGCGGCATTGCGTGCATCAACTAATTCGCGGTATTTCTTATCTTCATCCGCATATTTAATCGCATCTTCTTCCATTTGCTGAATTTCAGCTTCTGACAAACCAGAGTTTGCTTTAATGGTAATTTTATTTTCTTTACCAGTGGCTTTGTCTTTAGCAGAAACGGGCAAGATACCGTTGGCATCAATCTCAAAAGTCACTTCAATTTGCGGCATGCCACGTGGTGCTGGTGGAATGTCTGACAAGTTGAATTGGCCTAGCGATTTATTGGCAGAAGCCATTTCGCGCTCACCTTGCAATACTTGAATCGTCACGGCATTTTGGTTGTCATCAGCGGTTGAAAACGTTTGCGATGCCTTAGTAGGAATCGTGGTGTTTTTCTTAATCACCTTAGTCATCACGCCGCCCAATGTTTCAATACCTAAGCTTAATGGCGTAACATCTAACAACAATACGTCTTTAACATCACCTTTTAACACGCCACCTTGAATCGCCGCGCCAACTGCCACTGCTTCATCAGGGTTTACATCTTTACGTGGCTCTTTACCAAAGATTTCTTTCACTTTTTCTTGCACTTTTGGCATACGGCTTTGACCGCCAACTAAAATAACGTCAGTAATGTCATCAATTGAAACGCCTGCGTCTTTAATCGCTGTACGGCATGGCGCCATTGTGCGTTCAATTAAGTCTTCTACTAAAGATTCTAATTTAGCGCGTGTGATTTTTACCACTAAGTGTTTTGGGCCAGTGGCATCTGCGGTGATGTATGGCAAGTTAACTTCCGTTTGTGTGGCGCCAGAAAGCTCAATTTTTGCTTTTTCAGCCGCTTCTTTCAAACGTTGTTTTGCCAATAAATCATTGCGTAAATCTAAGCCGCCATTTTCTTTTTTGAATTCATCAGCCAAAAAGTCGATTAAACGGTTATCAAAGTCTTCACCACCCAAGAATGTATCGCCGTTGGTTGAAAGTACTTCAAATTGATGTTCGCCATCAATGCTAGAAATCTCAATAATTGAAACGTCAAAAGTACCGCCGCCCAAGTCATACACTGCAATCTTGCGATCGCCTTCTTGTTTGTCTAAACCAAATGCTAACGCCGCAGCCGTTGGCTCATTAATAATACGTTTTACGTCTAAACCAGCAATACGGCCCGCATCTTTAGTCGCTTGACGTTGGCTATCGTTAAAATAAGCTGGAACAGTAATCACCGCTTCAGTCACTTCTTCGCCTAAATAATCTTCAGCCGTTTTTTTCATTTTGCGTAATACTTCAGCCGAAATTTGCGGTGGCGCCATTTTTACACCGCGCACTTCCACCCAAGCATCGCCGTTGTCGGCTTTGGCAATGGTGTAAGGCATTAATTTAATGTCTTTTTGTACTTCTTTTTCTTCAAAACGGCGACCGATTAAACGTTTAACCGCGTACAGCGTATTTTTTGGGTTGGTAACCGCTTGGCGTTTAGCTGGTGCGCCCGCTAAAATTTCGCCATCTTCTTGGTAGGCGATAATTGAAGGCGTTGTGCGTGTGCCTTCAGAGTTTTCAATAACGCGCGGTTTGCCGCCTTCCATCACAGCGACGCAAGAGTTTGTTGTACCTAAATCAATACCAATAATTTTGCCCATGTTGCTTAATCCTTATCTTTCTAAATAACTTTAAATTTTAGTTATGCGTTCAATTCAATCTTTTAAAACTTGAGCTTTTAAAAACTTGAGCTTAAAAAATTGCTACTGAACAACTTAACTGTAATATTGGGTGAATTTTTCGCTTTTCAATAGCCTTAAAAAACTTGTGGCTATTTTATAAACTTAACTTTGCAAACCTATTTTGCAACTTTACTTTGCAACCATAACCAACGCAGGGCGCAATACGCGCTCATTCAATGTGTAGCCTTTTTGCAGCACGCTAGTTACCGTATTCGGTTCGCCACTGTTTTCCAGCATAGAAATCGCTTGGTGCTTGTTTGGGTCAAACTTCTCACCCACTGGGTTCACTTCAGCGATATTGAATTTTTCAAACACAGAAGCTAATTGTTTGATGGTGATTTGAATACCATCTTTATAGCTTTGCACATCCGGGGCTTCAATCAGCACCGCTGCATCTAAACTATCTTTTACCGCCAATAATTCACCGCTAAATTTTTCTAGCGCAAATTTGCGCGCTTTATCAATATCATCATTCGCGCGGCGGCGAATATTTTCGCCTTCTGCTTTGGTGTATAAAACGCTGGCTTTGGCTTCTTCTAATGCCGCTTCTAATTCGGCAATGCGATCATCTGGCGTTTGCACGCTAGATTCTTCGATTGGCGTTTCTAATTGTTGTGGATTGTCTAAATCCGCTTGTTTATCATCTTGCATGTGTTTCCCCATTCATTAATAACACTGTTTTGAACGTGGGGATAAGCGATTTTATTTCAAGTGTGAAAAGCCAAAATTTTTAAAACAAGCTATTTGATAAAACCAGAATGCTGAAATTAAACATGATTTGAATGAGATGATAAATGCGCTAAAACGCTTTCTACACTAGGAATTTCGCCAATATTACCTAAATTAACCACATAAGCTTGGCTGCCCATTACGCCAGTCAGCGCTGGATTAGTGTCGGTGTAAATAGCAATAGTAGGGATATTCAGTGCCGCCGCCAAATGCGATAAACCGGTATCCACACCAACGGCTGCTTTGGCTTGGCTAATAACCGCAGCTAGCTCAGCAATGCTGGATTTTGGCAGTACAATTGCATTTTCCAATGTGCTGGCAATTAGCTCGGCACGCGCTAATTCAGTGGGATTTGACCAAGGTAAAACCATATTAAGCTGATTATTTTTTAATGCTTTACCAAGATTAATCCAATGCTCAATTGGCCATAATTTGCTATCGCGACTGGTGCCATGTAGTGCAATCACAAACGGCTTGCTTGGGATTTCGTTTAAATTAACCGCTGCTTGAATGCCGTAATCAGGCGCATTTGTGGGCGGCGCATAACCCAAACTTAGCGCTGCTAGCGTTCGATTGCGGCTAACCGCATGTTGCTGATACGAAATAGCATAAGTTTTATCGTAAAACTTACTAGCAATCGGTTCGCGAATCGATTCCTTGTCGTAGCCATGCTTAACGCCATTTGCCAAGCGCGTAATCAATGCACTTTTTAAAAGGCCTTGCGTATCAATTACCGCGTCATACTTATTTTGTACGATTAAGTGCTTGAATTGATTAATTTCAGACCAAGTTTGAAAACGGAATAGCTGCTTGCGCCAACGCCTAAACGCCACGGTAAAAACTTCATGAATCGCAGGATGTAAGCGTGGAATATCAGCAAAACTTTGTTCTACCACCCAATCAATCTGCGCGTTTGGGTAAACCGCCAAAATGTCATTAATCACAGGCAGGCAATGAATCACATCGCCCAAAGAAGAGGTTTTAACAATGAGAATTTTCATGGGCTTAAGCATTAATTTAAGCATTCTCGCACAAAATTAATGCTTTCATGCTTTGTAAGCGTTGGATTAAGCCGTAAAGTTTGCTTTTTTCATATTCAAATATTTCTTGTTGGGCGGCACAACATGCCTTAATTTTCTAGTGTGTAAAGCGCAAGAGAATTGTGCGTGTTTAGCTGAATTCAAGAATTGAATCAAAATTGAGTGTAAAAGGAAATCAAGCGCATGTTGGGTGGCATTCAAGTCTCAGAAGCCACACATATTCACGCTAAAAAACTTAAAATATTTCGTATTTATTCAGGCAAGCCGTAAAGATAATTAATCGGTAATGTTAATTTTCCCGTTCATTACAATGTGAAATTGGCAGTTGTAAAATAAAACGGCGGGAGCATCAACAGCGACGGTGAACATAATTTTCCCGCGATCTGTCCCGTTGCCAGTGATACCATTGGTATAGACATCATTTTTGCCAGCGCTTTTGTTAGTTTTAATCCATAAAGGGTGGCCTGGCGCATTCATCTCAAATTGATAAGTCACGCCGCGTTTAAGAGTAATTTCTGGGTTTTGCACATCATTCACAAAATATGCTGGTTCACCCTTAGTTTTAAATTGAATGATTTCGTCTGCCCATGCTGATGAAGCGCAAATGAGTGCTGCAATAGCAAGGTAAATTTTTGAATTAATGTATTTATTCTGCATTGTTACTCCATTTTAAATATAGACAAAAGCTTAGTTAACAACTCGATATAAGTCAGTCAGTTTTAAATAAAAGTTAGGTCTAATTTCGGTGGTTAATCTTAAAGCATGTTATATGAGCTTACTAAATAGATATTAGGTGTAAAAATTGACCTATTACCTTTAACACTATCATTCGTATTTAACTGATTGTTAACTTAAAAATATGACTACCCTAAATAAATAAAATTGCACACCAGCTATTTAAATAATGCATAAAGTAAATAATATAAACTATTTGAATGTATTACCGAGCTAATTCAGCCGCTTCGACCACCACTTTAAACAATCCCGCTTCTTGGGCGATTTGCACACGTTCGCCTATAGCAATTCTATTTTGTTTGCCAGCGGCAACACCGTTAATGATCATGGAATTGCTTTGCGCCACGGCGCGGCCAGTTTGCGCATCGTACTTCACCACGCGCACTTGTACGCGACCAACTGGCAAGTTGGTGGAGTTTTGAACAACGGCGTATAAATTACCGGCATTATCGGCTTGCACGCCTGATTGAATGTATTTAGCCGGGTTGCGCGGAAAATCAATGCGCATGCCGCGTTCATTGGCGTCTTTGCCAATATCTGAATTAGAGCTTGCGGCTACTTGGTAGTGTTGCAAGGCACCGTTTATATCACCGCGACTTTCGGCAATTTGGCCTAAAAGTGCATGGCCTGGGGCGGTTGGTAATAATTCATTGGCGCGTTTTAAATAGGGTTCGGCCTCATTTTTTTTGCCCATATTAAATAGCGCAATGCCACTTTGAACATGTGGTTTAAAGTAATCGGGCTGCATTTTAATGGCTTTGGCATAGTAGTTTAATGCTTCTTGCGATTTCTTTTCGGTTAAGGCGATATCGCCTAATAACTCTTGAAATCTTGCCTCGCGCGGTTCACCCGCAATGGCTTGCTGGGCCAGTTTGGTGGCGGTTACGGTATCTTTCTTGGCTAAGGCTTTCATGCCATCGTCATAGGCTTTGTAAGCGGCTTGGGTGGCTTTTACTTTGCCCACTTTTTGCGCGTAAATTTCTTTGCCCATATTGCCGCCGGCGCCCACTATGGCCAAAGTCGCTTTATTGGCGGCAACGCGTTCGGCAGATGGCGGATGGCTGGCAAATAAGCCAGTGATAAAATCGCTCTTGCGGTCTTTGCTTAAGCGCACAAAGGTTTCTTGCAAAGTAACGGCGGCAGATGGGTCGTAGCCGGCTTTTTTCATGTATTGCATGCCGTATAAATCGGCTTCAGATTCGGCATTGCGGCCATATTTGCTAGTGGTTAATTGCGCGCCAAGCTGTGATGCGCCCACAATTAAATTGCCATAATTGCTATTTTGCGCACCAATGCCCACGGCAATCATTGCACCTTGCAATAAAATGCCACGTTCCATGCTTTTGGCGCCGTGCCTAGCCGCCGCATGCACAATCTCATGGCCCATCACTGCGGCTAATTCTGCCTCTGAATTTAATTCATATAAAAGCCCGCGGTTAAACGCAATTTTGCCGCCCGGCATGGCCCAAGCATTGGGTACAGAATCATTTAACACCACAAATTCGTACGGCAATTCGGGCCTGTCTGAAACCGCGCCTAGCCGTTTGCCAATATCTTGCACATAAGCGGTTAATTCGGGGTCAATTACATAGTCGCCGCCTTGTGATTGGCGGGCAGGGGAGTAGTTTTCTTTACCAATCGCAATTTCTTTTTCTTCTGAAACAAATTGAAATTCTTTTTTATGGGTAACAGGATTAGTGCCGCAGGCGGTAACGCTAGAGGCAATAACAATGGCGATTAGCAGCGAAGAGTAGCGTTTAAACATGATTAACCCCAAAACATTAGATTCAAATACTAACGTTTATGTAGTTGAATCGATTGACTGATTAATTTAAAACAATTTAATTAAGAACGTTGTAAAAAATGCTTAAGGAATTTTAGAAAAACTTTAGAGCTTAAAGCGCAATTTTTTGATTTTAAAAATTGCGCTTTAAGTCATGTATTCTTTTATTTCTTTTTGCCGCACGGTTGTACGGCGCAAATGCCGTAAATCATTAATGAATGCTCTTGCATTTTAAAGCCGCGCGATTCCGCCGCTTCTTGCTGGCGTTTTTCAATTTCGGCATCGTAAAATTCTTCAACACGGCCACATTTAACACACACAATGTGGTCGTGATGCGTGCCTTCGTTTAGCTCAAATACCGCTTTGCCGCTTTCAAAGTGGTGGCGCGATAACAAGCCTGCCTCTTCAAATTGGGTAAGTACGCGGTACACCGTGGCAAGGCCAACATCTTCGCCAGTGGTGATTAAAATTTTGTAAACATCTTCAGCCGATAAGTGGCGTTCTTTGCTGTTTTCAAACAATTCTAAAATTTTCAAACGTGGTAGGGTGGCTTTTAAACCAGCGTTTTTTAAATCTTTTTGCTCATGCATAATAGGCGCTCTATATTAGTAGAATAATAATTTGGTGTTTTAGGCTGTTAACCATCGTGGTATATTAACGCCAATTCAGTAATAAGTCTTTACCCATGCACATTGCCACACGCAGTTTATTTATTCTTTTTATCATCGCAGGCAGCACCCTTATTGTGGGTTGCGGTTCTAGCGTTCCCGTTGTTAAGCCATTTAAAATGGATATTCAACAAGGTAATGTAGTCACATCGAAAATGTTGCTGCAATTACGGCCTGGCATGACTAAATCGCAAGTTAAATTCATTATGGGCACGCCCTTAATTAACGATAGCTTTCATACCAATCGCTGGGATTACTTTTATCAGATGCGCCGCGCAGGCAAAGTAATAGAGCAGCGCCGCGTTATTTTAGATTTTGAAAATGAATTATTAGCGCGTGTGCGTGGCGATGTTGTTCCGCAAGGCACACCAGGTGCTGAGACAGGCGTTACCTTATCAAGCGAACCATCGGCAATTAAAAAGCCAGTGGCTAAAGAAGGCTTGTTAGAAAACTTAAAATTCTGGAAAAGTAATCAAGAGCCAGAAGCAGAGCCAGCAGCTAAGCCAGCCGATATTAAACCTGCACCTGTTAAGCCAGTAGAAGCAATGCCTGCGCCTAAGGCAGCAGAAACTCCTGCGCCCGAAAGCAAACCTATTGTTGAGCCTGAAGCCAGTGTTGTAGCGCCAGCTACCGAAAATGAGCCGCCATCAATGTTGGCCGTGCCAATTGAAATTGCGCCGAAAGAACTAGAACCAACACCATCGCCAGCGCCAAAAGCAGCACCAGCACCAGTAGTTGCGCCAACTCCTAAAGCGCCTGTTGTTGAGACTGTGAAACAACCATCGATTGTTGTGCCTGCGCCAGCGCCTGTAAAACCAGAACCTGCACCAATTAAACAAGATGAAAAAGCTATATTTAGACTAGATAAAGACATTAATACCAATGGTTTGAAAAACACTGAAACGGCACCAGCAAAACCAATTGCACAACCAAAAGTGGTTGAAGAAAAAGCTGTGCCTGCAGAAGACCCAGGTTATTTTGAACGCATGTTAGAAAAAATCGGCTTTTAAACACATTAATATGATGAAAATTAAAGTAGTAATTGCAGGCGTTACTGGTCGCATGGGCTATGCCCTATTAGAAGGTATTTTTGCCGATAGCGATTTGCAGCTGCATGGCGCGCTGGATCGCGCAGATAGCCCACAAATTGGCCGCGATGCAGGTGAGCAGTTTGGTAAAACTACAGGTGTGTTAATTACTGGTGATGTGCAGGCAGCCTTAAACGGCGCCGATGTGCTGATTGATTTTACTCGCCCAGAAGCCAGCATGCAGTACCTGCAAGCCTGCCAACAAGCCAATGTAAAACATATTATTGGTACAACAGGTTTTAGTGCAGAACAAAAAGCCTTGATTGAGCAAGCCGCTACACAAATTGCAATAGTTTTCGCGCCCAATATGAGCGTGGGTGTAACCTTGCTGATTAATCTAGTTGAGCAAGCTGCAAAAGTATTAAACCAAGGTTACGATATTGAAGTGGTCGAAATGCATCACAGGCACAAAGTGGATGCGCCATCTGGCACCGCTTTAAGGCTTGGTGAAGCCGCCGCACAAGGCTTGGG
>JAYWCF010000328.1:0-2964 GCA_043780715.1 Methylotenera sp.
TCAATTAGCGCTTTGCTAACTGCATTGGTTTTATGTGATTGATACACACTCACACCCTGATTAACCGAATCGGTCACAGCCATGAAGTCATTAGGTATGGTAATTAATTGATCTACCGCAATTACACCGTTTAAATCGGTTAATTTAATTTTGCTGGCTTTGTCATAGCGGTTCACAATTACTTGCGCCTTACTTTGGCTGTAACCCAATGATTTAAATACAGTTAGCAAATTTTTAGCATCTCTAATGTAGGGCAATACCAACTGCGTAACGGTATAAATAGTGTCGCTTAAATCTAAACCCTTTACCGTTAGAGCATCAATTTGCCTGCCAACATCCAATAAAATGTAATCGTAATTATTTCTAGCCATCCTAATAATCGTGTCCAAATGTTCTGGCTTAATATCTGCCGCGCTATCTGGGCTTTCGGCGGCGGCTAAAATTTTGTAATTAGGCACCACTGTAATAAAAGAAGATTCTAAAAAGTCCAAATCTAATCGACTTATCTGATTACACACATCGGCTAAAGTCATGCCCGGCTTTTTGTCGGTTACATACATCGATGCATCACCAAAATATTGATTAATATCAATTAGTAATACGCGTTTATTAAACAAAGTTGCTAATATAAAACCAAGGTTTGTGGCAATAAATGTAGCGCCACTACCGCCTTTGCAAGAAATCACACTCATCACTTTAGATTGATGGCTAGCACTGGTTGATTGCTTAATTTGATAGCGTTGCAGCGCATGCAAGAGCTTTTCTTCATAAAGCGGCAATGTAATCACTTCCGAAAAACCAGATCGAATTGCCTTTAACAACAACTCAGTAGAGCTATCATCCGACATCATCATAAAAGCCATGTTTTTGTACTGCGCTTTAAAGCGCTCTGCTAAATCAAACTCGTGATGCCTGCCATCACTCACATCTAAAATCACCACATCTGGTAACTCGCTTGCAATGCGCTGAGATGCGTTTAACAAATTGCTGCGCATTGTTATAAAGTTGATATTTTTTTGCTTAAAGCTTTCATACTTTGCCGCAATTTCAAGCAACTTATTACTTTCACTAATGAGTAAGACTTTCATTTTTAGCCTTTTTTTATAAATTTACGCACAAGCTGGGTTTAGCGCACTATTCATACTTTCACGGGGTAAAGTGGTTGCAAAATTAGGAATATTGGCAGTAACACCAATAATAGTTGTGCTTAAGCCTGTAAGCCTTACGGTTACTGTTTGGCAGTTACTTTGGTTACACCCATCGGGAGAATAATTAATCACCACATTTTGCGCTGTTAAATTGGGGTAGCGCGCCGCCATTTGATTAACGATGCCAGCAGCACCAATATCGCAAACCACGGCTAACCGTGCCCCACGGCGTGTTACCTCACTGGCCGTATTCATTAGATACATATAGGTGATTACCTCCATCACCATAAAAATGGTCAGCAAAAACAAGCCAACAATCAGTGTAAATTCAACCACGTAAACCCCTTTCATCTTTTGTTTGTTAGGGTATTTCATTGCTGAACCTGCCGCATGGTCACGCTGATTGTGGCTAAGCTTTTGCTTACACCTAAAACGCTTGTCACATAACTAGTGCTGTAATTACTCACCAAAATGCGCACATAGTTTATTCCGCCTGAACCAGCTGGATAATCGATAGTAATATTTGACGCTGAAAGGCCATCTACTAATGTATTGTTGCCGCAAGCAGTAGTTGTGCCACATAACGCTAAGCGTTGCGCTTCAACAACAATCGCATCATATGCAGCAATTTCCGTTGCAAGTGCATTTGCCGCTGGTTTAACGGCTCTGGCAACATACTTAGTGGCATCGCGAGTACTTTTTGTTAATGCATCGTATTGAAATAGTAAGCGGCCAAAATCGATGATTGAAAATGCCAATAGTAATAAAAGTGGCAACACCAATACAAACTCTATTGCGGCTAGCCCGAACTGAAATTTATTTTGTGTTTTCATATAAATATCGCGCTATTGAATAAGTGCGGTTACACGTGGCCCAATGCCATTACCAGCACCTGCAAGCCCAGATGAATTGCCACAAGGTGTAGCTTGAGTAGAGGGGTTGCCTAAATATTCTAAATACATATTAAAATTACTGGCCGATTGGGTTGGTAAAGGGTGCAACAAAAACATACATGCGTAGCGTTCCACTTTTAATGTTGCACAATCCACAACTGGTGAAAGAGCAACGCGACGTTTAGTGCCATTTGTAGCTAATTCAGAGCTGGTTAAGTATTTGAAATTGTTGCCTATAGTGATACCTGCAATGTTGCTATAAGGTGCATTGCTGGCGAGCTTAGTCAGATAATCCCCGTAATATCTATTTTGTTGAGCCGTGTTGTAATACCCAACGCCTGAGAAATCGGTAATGTAAGGCGCGTTTACATTATTTTTAAATATACCAAATCGTGTATTGTAATCATCTCTTAAAGACGCTTTGAAGCCAGGGGCGCCTATATAAAGGTTATTACTTTGCAAGTTGCAACTTCCCGGCAGCTCCCCGCTTAAAATCTGGGCTAATTCGTTTGCACCACCACCACCTTGAGTAAAATCTACCCATTTGAAATGGCCATTCAACGTGCTATCTTTGTTGCCAGAATTAGGCGCTAAAACGCCTGTAATCCAAGTGCCTACAGCTGTGCTAGGTGGCAGATCAGTGCTGCAAACAGCAATAGGAATTGCGCAAGTGCTTTGACCGGGCACATTGTTGGCCACAGCAAAAGCAGTAATATCTGGTGGCGCTGGGGCCAAATTTTGAAGTATTTGAATAAACCAGTAAGAAACATCAGGCTTTTCTACGTTGCACCTAACAAATGCTGCATTTGCTGGTGCCGAACCAGCATTGGTAAACCCGCCATTCGCGGTGGTTGAAAACTGTACTGTTGTGCCAGCTAAGTTGTCATTTTGAAAAAACACTTTATTTTTAGCCGCTAAATTTA
>JAYWCF010000329.1:0-20800 GCA_043780715.1 Methylotenera sp.
CACATCGCGCATCATAAATAGCGTGGCTAATTTGGCAGGTAATTTATCCATGCAAGTTTGCAATACGCCTAAAAATTGCTTTTGTTCTAATGCGTTCTCTGGCATATCCCAAGCCATTGGCTTTTCAGCCCAGTGGCCTGTTTCATCAAAAAATTCATCCATATTCGCATCATCATCAGACATTAAATCCGACGCAGCAATTTCGCGTACATTCTTGCGCATTACATCAATAATTTTATGCTTTAAAATGCCGGTAAGCCAAGTGCGCGGTGCCGATTCACCGGCAAACGATTGGCTTTTAATGGCGGCTAAAAAGGTTTCTTGCACAACATCTTCTGCCAAATGCGGATCGCGCAAACGTGCTAGCGCAAAGCGGTATAAAAAATCACCATGCTGGTTTAGCCAATCGTGCATATTAGTTGAGGTGGTCATATTGAATATTCAAACATGTAAGCGGTAATTAAGCAACAATGCCAGCTTTTTGTTGCAATAGCGTTAAATAATGTTCGCTATCTAGGCCAGTTTTATTGCGCTGCGCCAGCCAGATTGTTTCACCCAAGCATTCTAAAATATCATGCTGCGCATCGTGTTCATTTTGATGTTTGAACAATAATTTTTGATAAATAGGCGCAATGCCAATTGGCTGGTTAATGCTAATTTGCTCTAAAACCGATAGATGCAAACTCATGTGCAAAAAAGGGTTGGTTTCGCCCATTTCTGGGTAATAGGCCACTTGTTTATACTGCTCTGGCGCATTTAAAATGGCGTGATATTCAGGGTGCATTTGCATCACATGCACGCCAAGCTTATCTAAATCGCTTAGGCCAATTTTTTTTTGCGACTTGGCCCAAGCATCAAAAAAGAACTCACGCACTTCATCGCGCGATGGATTAAATAGACTCATTTTGCTCACCAAACAGCCCTAAAACGGCTGAATATTGTAGTAATTCGTTTTCGCCTCTAATCGGCGCAATTTCGCCATTGCCATAAAATCCAATCAACGGCAGGTTGGGAAATAAGGTTTTAAGTAGCGCTAAATCTTGATCAACACCGTTGTACAAATAAGGCCCACGCCCAAGGCATGAAAATAACAGTGCAAATTGCGGCGCATTGTTATTGGTTTGTGTGGCCAATTGGCGCCTTAACGTACTGGCGGTTTTCACCAAATCAATTTGTGCGGCATCCATATCGCGCACCGCCCAACTTAGCCAATCACCCACTTGCAAGGGCTTGGCTAAGGTGACCGATTTGGTCACTTCATCACCAATAATAATAGACGCCAAATGGTAATCGCCGCGCTCAATGTGCGATGCACGGTTGGCATAAACAGCCATTAATTGATGATAGGGAATTTCACCTTCTGCATCAAACAAAGCTTCTTTTTCACAGGCTGATTTTAAAGAATCCAATGCTGGCAAATTGGCAATGGATAGTATATCGAGTTGATTGCTGGCGGTAATTCGGCGCGGACTGGTTAATAGTTTTAAGCCATGCGTTGCGCCAACAGCGTATTGCGCGTTAGTTAAGCGCATTTCGCAATAACCTTGCGTAATACCTTTGGCGTTTTCCCAAACCGAAAAAGCGCCATGCCCAATCGCGTCGCCCGAAACGCCGCCAATGCGTTGCTGTTTGGCGTTAAGCCATACGCTATTAATGGCATTTGGCGCCGCTAATGTTAGCAATAATGCCTCATTCAAACTGTCATCATTTAATTTGTCGTCTAGGCCTTGTTCTGGCTTTAACCAAATATTGTCAGAAAACACCATCGCGGCGGCGGCTGGGCTATCTATTACCCAATCTTCTTCGGTAAAAATACCAATGGCAGAGCAGCCAATAATATTAGTGCAGCTGGCCGCTTTTGCGGCGGCTTTTATGGCCGATTCGGGATTTAATGCAAATTCAGAGCTTAAAAATAGCAACACACAAGCAGGCGCCGCTAATTCAGCTTTGCTCATAGCGCTTAAAACTGCCTCAGTCGCCAACTCTGGCCCTGCTTTGCTGCCAATTGCTAAACCTGTCGCGATTTTCATAAGGCTTTTTTCATAGCACTGATTTCATAGGTTTGCATTCATGCTCTTATTTAATAGCTTCGCCAGCCATTAAGTGCGGCGTTGTAATGTTTTTATGCGTATATTCGCATAAATCCACAATACAACATTCGCCGCATTTAGGGCTGCGCGCGGTGCAGGTGTAGCGGCCATGCAATATTAATAAATGATGTGCATCGTGCATAAATTCTTTTGGGATTGTTTTTAAATATTTTTGCTCAACGGCCAGCACATTTTTGCCAACCGCCAGCTTGGTGCGGTTGCCCAGCCTAAATAAATGCGTGTCCACTGCAATTGTGGGTTCACCAAAAGCGGTATTCAAAATCACATTGGCGGTTTTGCGGCCCACGCCTGGCAAAGCTTCTAGCGCTACTCTGTTATTGGGCACTTCTGATTGATGTAATTGAATCAATCGGTCGCAGCAAGCAATCACATTTTTGGCTTTGGCGTGATACAAGCCAATGGTTTTAATGTAAAACTCTAAGCCTTCAATGCCTAAATCAAAAATAGCTTGCGGTGTATTGGCGACTGCAAACAATTTGCGCGTGGCAATATTCACACCTTTATCGGTGGCTTGTGCCGATAAAATTACCGCGATTAATAGCTCAAACGTACTGCTAAATTCTAATTCGGTAGTCGGCTTGGGGATAGCAACACTTAGGCGCTTAAAAATTTCAGCTCGTTTTTCAGCATTCATAAATACTTAGCTAGTTTGCGGGCTTAAGCGCGCTGGATGTTGCATTAGCAGGCAAGTTTGGCGCGGACGTTTTGCGTAATTCAGCCCAATTGCGGGCGGCAATTAAACATGCCAAACCCAAAAAAGCGCCGGGTGGCAAAATGGCCAATAAAAAGCCTTGGTAATCAGGAATAATGGTCAGTACGTAAGGTTTAAAGCTGGGCCCAAAAGCTAAGTCTAAGCCAGAAAACAGCGTACCTTTGCCAATCATTTCGCGAATGCCGCCCAATAATCCTAATACCAAAGTTAGGCCTATGCCCATCATAAAGCCATCCCACATGGCAGGCGCGGGCGGATTTTTAGCCGCAAACGATTCTACGCGCGCCAATACAATGCAATTGACTACGATTAGCGGAATAAAAATACCCAGCACCTTATGCAATGGCTCTGCAAAGCCATGAATGGTTAAATCGATAACGGTAACCAATGCCGCTATCACCAAAATAAAAACAGGCACGCGGATTTCAGATGGCACAAAACGACGCACTGGCGAAACGGCGCCGTTTGAAGCCGCCATTACTAGCGCCGTAGCAAAGCCTAAGCTTAAGCCATTTACAGCGGATGTGGTCACCGCCAAGGTTGGGCATAAACCCAGTAACTGCACTACGCCTGGGTTTTGTTTCCAAAGCCCGTTGTGGGCGATTTCGTTAAATTGATTCATATTTTTAACCTATTTGTTTAGGTAATTATTTCTATTAGTAAGCTAACTCTAAGCAAATAGGCTCTGCTTGTTGGCTTCAAAATATTGCAAGGCTTTATGCACCGCTTTTACAATGGCGCGCGGTGTAATAGTGGCGCCCGCCATATAATCAAACTCACCGCCATCTTTTTTAACTTTCCATTGTGGCTCTGCTGTTTTTAAGAGCGATTCGTTATCAAATAGTTTAATCCAGTTATCTTTGGCAATATCAATATAATCGCCCAAACCAGGTGTTTCCTTATGCGCAAGCACGCGCACGCCGCTAATACTGCCATCGGCCTTAATCGCAATCAGCAGCTTAATATCGCCACTATAACCATCATGCGCAATCGCTTCAATAATCACCGCCGCTGGCTTGTTATCAATACGCGCGCGGTTAGCAATGGTGGGCTGTTTATTGCCCAACAAATCATTTGGCGCAATCGTCAATATGTCTTTTAGCAAATCATTATTGTGCATGCTTTGCGGCACAATTTGGCGGAATAAACTTAAACGCGCTGCCGCCTCACTTTTTTCAATCGGCAGTTTGGTGATTTGAAAAACAAACGCCAATAGCGCGGTGAATACAATCGCAAACGCAATCAGCGTGATGGCAGTTTTTGAGGCGTGTTTGAGTATGGTTTCAGACATTATTTTTCGTGCCCGAATACTCTTGGTTGTGTATGCGCATCTATGAGCGGCACACAAATATTCATAAATATCACTGCAAATGCAATGCCATCAGGGTAGCCACCGTATACACGAATCAAATACGCAATTACCGCCACGCCCGCCGCAAAATATAATTTGCCATTTGGTGTGGTTGGGCCACTCACTGGGTCGGTAATGATAAAAAAGGCGCATAGCATGCTGGCGCCACCAAATAAATGAAATAAAGGCGAAGCAAATTGCTCTGGATTAACCAACCAAAATATGCCAGAAATAAACGCCAGCGCCGCTAAAAACGCCGATGGCAGATGCCAAGAGATAATTTTTTGCTGCCACAAATACAAGCCGCCTAGCAAATAAGCGCCTGTAATCCATTCATTGCCTTTGCCGCCTAGCACGCCAAATACAGGCGCTTGCGTGATGCTGCTGACTTCATGTTTTAGCATCAATTGCGTTTTTAAATAATCTAGCGGCGTAGCTGAGGTAATGGCATCAATTTGCACCCCTTGCGGTAATACGCCGCTAAAAATCAAATGCAACTGGTCGCTAAAGCTTAATGGCGTTTGCGCTAATTGCAATGCGGCTGGCCATTTAGTCATGATGACCGGAAACGAAATTAATAACACCGCGTAGCCAATCATGGCGGGGTTGAACGGGTTATAGCCCAAACCACCATACAATTGTTTGGCAATCACAATCGCGAAAAAAGTACCCACTACAATCAGCCACCAAGGCGCGATTGGCGGAATAGCCAGTGCCAATAACCAAGCGGTGACGACTGCGCTATAGTCCAGCAAAAACGGTTGAATAGGGCGTTTGCGCAGTTTTAGCATGGCTGCTTCAGCCGCTAATGCCGTAATGGTTGCCAGCGTTAAGGTCACCAATATGCCGCCGCCATACACCCACACATAAGCCACAATGCCGGGCACCAATGCCAGCAACACTTTAAACATAATGCTGCCAACGCTTGGTGCATTTGAGATATGGGGTGAGCGGTTCAAGTTGTTCTTTCCAAGTTATTCTTTTTTAGACTCTATCTGAACATCTGATTGTGCTTGCTTAGCGGCGTCAGCGGCTGCTTTTTGCGCTTTTGCACGCGCAATCGCAGCGGCAATTAAAGCTTGTTTTTCGGCTGCCGCGTCTGCGCTAATCGCTTGTGATGGTTTTTCTGCTGTAGCTGTGGCTTCATTTGTAAGCCCAACCGCTTCACGCCGCGCTTCAATTTCTGCAATTTCCTTTTTAATGGGCTCTGCTGCATCGACCACATTTTTGGGCGCATCACCAGCCGCTAAAGCGGCGGCTTTTTGTGCTTTTGCGCGCTCAATCGCCGCAGCAATTAGTGCTTTTTTGGCGGTATCATCTACTGGTGCTGGTTTTTCGGGCTGAGTTTTTTGTTCAGCCGTGCCAGTTTGCGCAGCCGCTTTTAATGCTTTAGCGCGCTCAATTGCGGCGGCAATCGCTGCTTTTTTAGCATCATCAGCACCAATCGCTGTTGCTGGATTATCCGATACTTGGCTTGAAGAAACCTCATTTTTTTTCGCTTCGGCTTTGCCTGCTTGCGCACGTTCAGCATGTTTTTGGGCGCGTTCTTGTTTTTCACGCTCAATTCTGGCTAATCTAAAATCATTGCGTTCGCGCGCTAAATCAGCGGCTTCTTTGGCTTTATCCAACGCAATAATCTCGCTTTTGGCATAGCGATAAAATTGCACTAGCGGAATATTGCTGGGGCAAACATAGCTGCAAGCGCCGCATTCTATGCAATCAAATAATTTATAGTCGTTGGCTTTTTCAAAATTATCCGATTTGGCAAACCAATACAACTCTTGCGGCTGCAAATTAACTGGGCAAGCGTCTGCACAGCGCGCACAGCGTATGCACGGCATGGCCGGCGGTGGTGGTGCAAATAAGTTTGGCGACGCAGCAATAATACAATTGGCGGCTTTGGTAATCGGCACATCAGCGCTAGGCAAATCAAAGCCCATCATAGGGCCGCCCATAATAAAGTGCGTGGTATTGGCTTTTTCGCCGCCAGCATTTTTAACCAAGTGCAACATCGGCGTACCAAATAACACGTCAAAATTTTGCGGGTTTTGCACATTACCCGTCATTGAAACAATGCGGCTAATCGATGGCTCACCTAACTCAAAATAACGGTATAGCGCCACTACAGTAGCCACGTTAAAAACTTGCAAACCCACTTCGGTAGAGCGTTTATCATGCGGAATTTCGGTACCCAATACCAAATGCACCAAGCGTCTGGCATCGCCGCTGGGGTAAAGTGTGGGCACGATTTTAACTTGCATGCTTGCATTGCCATTAATGGCGGCCTGCATGGCCTTCGCCGCTTCTGGCTTGTTGTCTTCAATCCCAATAATCACGTTTTCGGCGCCCAGCAAATATTGCGCAATCGTTATGCCTTTGACAATCTCATCGGCGCGCTCGCGCATTAGCATATCGTCACAGCTAATGTAAGGTTCGCACTCAGCCGCGTTAATCACCAATGTATGTACACCGCTTTTGCCATCGGCGCGCAATTTAATGTGGGTTGGAAATGTAGCGCCGCCTAAACCCACAATACCGGATAAACGCAGGCTGGCAACCAGCGCTTTACGCTCAGCATTACGCCAATCTTGCGGTGCTTTTTCAATCCACTGCTCTTTGCCATCCGGCGTAATCACAATGCAACGGTCTGGCAAACCCGATGGATGCGGAATAATCGCGTCTTCAATGGCGCTAATCACCCCAGAAGTGCTGGCATGAATCGCTGCCGACACCGTGCCTTCTGCCTCTGCGATTAATTGACCTTTTAATACATAATCGCCCACTTGCACTTTAACTTTAGGAATATTGCCCACATGTTGGCGCAAAGGCAGCACAATTTTTTCTGGAATGGGTAATTGGCCAATGGGTAATTGGGTGGATTGCGTTTTATTTTCAGGCGGATGCACGCCGCCATGAAACGGAAAAATATCCTTGGCGGTTTTAAACAAATTGGCTAAATTAACAATGGCGTTCATATATTAAGCGCTATTTTAAAGCACCATGCACAGGTGTAATGGCAATGCTTTTAATGGGAATCATTGGATATTTCCACTTCCAATTATCGGGCGTTTCGCCAATCGGCTGCATGCTAATGCAATCGACAGGGCAAGGTGCTAGGCACAATTCGCAACCGGTACATTCGCTGGCGATAATGGTGTGCATGTGTTTTGCTGCACCCAAAATCGCATCTACTGGGCAAGCTTGTATGCATAAAGTGCAACCAATGCAGGTGACTTCATCAATAAAAGCCACCGATTTTGGTTTTTCTACACCATTTTCGGCATTAAGCGGCTTGTATTCAATGCCCATTAAATCGGCCAAGGCGCGCACACCAGCATCGCCACCGGGCGGACATTGATTAATATCAGCGCGGCCTTCAGCAATGGCGGTGGCATAAGGCTTACAGCCAGGAAAGCCACATTGGCCGCATTGCGTTTGCGGCAAAATAGCATCAATGCGCGCAATCAGCGGGTCACCCTCTACCTTGAATTTAAGCGCAGCATAGCCTAGCAAGGCGCCTAAACCAAGCGCTAAGCCAATCATGATGATTAAAGCGGTTAACATCTTATTGCGGTAGCAAATCTTTCTTTAAAAAGTCTTTAAAAATGTAAGTTTCTAAGCTAGACAAGGCGCGCATAAAAAACGTTTGCGCGGCATATGGGTTATATGTAAGCAGACGTTTTTTGTAAGCAACGCGGTATGGCGACGAAAATTGCATTTTTAATATTTATCTAGCCCAGCAAAGCCCATAAACGCTAGGCTCATCAGCGCGGCGGTTACCATGGCAATGGCTGAACCTTTAAACACCGCTGGCACATCAGCCGCTTCTAAACGTTCGCGCATTGAGGCAAATAGTATCAACACCAATGAAAAGCCAAGTGCACCGCCAAAGCCGTATAAGCCCGATTCAATAAAGCTTTTGCTAGCTTGCGCGTTTAAAAGGGGAATGCCCAGCACAGCGCAGTTGGTGGTGATTAGCGGTAAGAAAATACCCAGCATTTGGTACAAAAGGGGAAAACTTTTTTCCATGACCATTTCGGTAAATTGCACTACGCCTGCGATAACAACAATAAACGACAGCGTACGCAAATATTGCAAATCATTCGGCTCTAATAGGTAGAAATTAATGGCCCAGCTGGTCATAGAGCCAATGGTTAACACAAACGCCGTGGCGGCTGCCATGCCAATAGAGGCTTCTAGTTTTTTAGAAACCCCCATAAAGGGACATAAGCCCAAAATTTTAACTAATACGATGTTATTGACTAAAACCGTGCTAATTAAAATGAAAATATAACTTTCTGACATCGGCAATTTAACCTTAAATTGATGACTTCAAACCAAGCATGATTATACAACTTTATGCGCCCACAAAGCCTAATCTTAGTCAGCAAAAATCGCATCAAATTCAACCAAACACTGCTATGCAGCGTTGTTTAAAAATATTCATCTATGCCATGCAAAATCTTTAAACAAATTATAAATAATGATGTTTTTATTCACTATTTAATACGCTTAAATAGCATGAATAAGTGAGTGATTCGCATTTAGTGGTGAGTTTCGGTTAAAATAGAACTAATTTTTATTTAGCAAGGTTTTATATGTTGCAAGGTAGTTTGGTTGCAATCGTTACACCCATGTTTGACGATGGCAGTTTAGATTTGGACGCATTGCGCAAGTTAATTGACTGGCACATAGACGCGGGCACAGACGGTATTGTGATTGTGGGCACCACTGGTGAATCGCCAACGGTGGACGTGAATGAACATTGCCTGCTGATTAAAACAACGGTAGAGCAAGTTGCTGGCCGTGTTGCCGTCATTGCTGGCACCGGCGCCAATTCTACGCGCGAGGCGATTGAGCTAACGCGAAATGCTAAAGAGTTGGGCGCAGATGCCTGTCTTTTGGTGGCACCGTATTACAACAAACCAACGCAAGAAGGCTTGTATCAGCATTATGTTGCAGTAGCGGCAGCGGTGGATATTCCGCAGATTTTGTATAACGTACCTGGCCGTACCGGTTGTGATATTCATAACGATACTGTCATACGCTTGTCAGCTATTAGCAATATTGTTGGCATTAAAGACGCCACTGGTGGCATTGAGCGTGGTACCGATTTACTGTTGCGCCTGCCAAAAGATTTTGCCGTTTACAGTGGCGATGATGCCACTGGAATGGCGTTAATGCTGCTTGGCGCGCATGGTGTGATATCGGTAACTGCTAATGTGGCGCCAAAATTAATGCAACAAATGTGCATTGCCGCCATGGCGGGTAACGTAAAAATAGCATGTGAAATTAATGCAAAACTATTTGCACTGCATCAAAAATTATTCGTAGAGGCAAACCCAATTCCAGCTAAATGGGTGTTACAGCAAATGGGTTTAATAAAAACAGGTATTCGTTTACCGATGGTCAATTTGTCTGTGCAGTATCATGACGTGCTAAAAAACGCCATGAACCGCGCTGAAATTTTTAGCTAAAACAATTGCGCTTAACAACGTAATTAATAGCAATGTATAAATGGTGGTAATTAAAATGAAATTTGAAACAAAATTAGTCGCAAAATTAACAGCTTTGGTATTGTTAAGCACATTGGTCGCCGCCTGCGATTCCATTCCCTTTATTGATACATCGTCCGATTATAAAGGTGCTGGTCGCGCCAAACCGTTAGAAGTGCCGCCAGATTTAACCAGCGTAAAAACCAGCGATGCCTACAATGTGCCTGGCGGAAGCACTAGCTACAATACTTACAATCAAGGGCAAGAGGGCCAAGAAGCGGGCGTTGAGGCGATTTTACCTACATCAGACGGTGTGCGCATGGAAAAAGCAGGCGCGCAACGTTGGTTAGTGGTTAATGCGCCAGCCGAAAAAATCTGGCCGGCTGTACGCGAGTTTTGGATTGATCAAGGTTTTGCGGTGCGGGTAGAAAATCCCGAAACAGGCGTAATGGAAACTGAGTGGATTGAAGCAGATGCCATCAAAGCGCAAAATGACAAAAAAAATATCGGCGAAAAGTTTGATAAATGGCTAGATAAATTATCAGGATTTGCCGATAGACGTAAATTTCGCACCCGTTTAGAGCGTGGCGAAAAAGAAGGCTCAACCGAAATTTACATGACGCATCGCACCGTAAGCAGTGCGCCAGATGATGGTAAAAACAAGATTCAAACGCAGTTAGGTGAAATTGATACTGGCTATCGCGCCGATACTTCTAAAAAAACAGCAGCAGAAGCCGATGGCGATTTAGACGCTGAATTATTGCGCCGCTTAATGGTAAAGCTGGGTGTTGAAGAAAAACGTGCACAACAAATCGTTGCTAATCCCATTTCAGAAAAGCGTGCCGAAGTGTTTAAAGAGGCCGACAGCAGTGTAACGCTTAATTTAAATGATCCGTTTGATCGCGGCTGGCGCCGTGTTGGCTTGGCGCTAGATAGAATTGGCTTTGTCATTGAAGACAAAGATCGCTCTAACGGTACATTTTTTGTGCGCTATTCCGATGTGGATATTGATGACGGCCCTAAGAAGAAAAAAGGCTTATTAGATAAATTGGCGTTTTGGAAAGACGATCCTGAAGCGGAAAATAAATCCAAAG
This sequence comes from Methylotenera sp., assembly GCA_043780715.1. GTDB lineage: Bacteria > Pseudomonadota > Gammaproteobacteria > Burkholderiales > Methylophilaceae > Methylotenera_A. Next base: position 10,764 of record JAYWCF010000329.1, read on the forward strand.
TAAAAGAAGAAACAACTATTGTTGATAAGTTGAAATTTTGGAAAGGTAGCGATGAAAAATATGACCCTTCAAAACAATATCGCATTAAAGTGATTGAAACTGAAAATGGCGGCACTCGCGTGAATGTTGTGGATGCTGAAGGCAACCGCAATCGTAGTTCAACGGCTAATCGTATTGTTTCTTTACTTTACGAACAATTGAAATAACAAATCCTAATCCATCTTGTTTATTCGGATGGGTTTGATGCGCGATGAGATTTGCTTCAATAGGTAGTGGTAGCGCAGGAAATTGCACGGTAATCGAGCAGCAATCAACCAGATTGTTGCTCGATTGCGGCTTTGGCGTTAAAGAAGTGGTTACGCGCCTGCAAAAGCTGGATTTAACGCCAGAACAAATTAGCGGCATTTTGATTACGCATGAGCATGACGACCATGCCAAAGGTGCGTTTAAGTTAGCCTCAAAATACAATATCCCCGTTTGGTTATCGCATGGCACTTATAAAATGTGTGAGCGCTATTTGCCAGAGGGCGCGCCAATTCAAATCAATATTATTGATAGTCATGCTCAGTTTGAGATTCAAAATCTACAAATTACCCCATACCCAGTGCCCCATGATGCGCGTGAGCCAACCCAATTTTGTTTTTTTGATGGGCAGTATAAGTTAGGCGTTTTAACCGACGCGGGTTCTTCTACGCCTTATATTGAGCAGGTTTTAACGCAATGTGATGCGCTGCTGTTGGAATGTAATCACGATTTGAATATGCTGGAAAATGGCCCATATGCTTGGACCTTGAAAAAGCGCGTAGGCAGTCGTCTTGGCCATTTAGATAACGCCAGTGCGGCGCGATTGCTAGCTAACTTAGATAATTCAAAACTAAAACATATTATCGCCGCGCATTTAAGCGCCAAAAATAATACGCCAGATTTAGCCAGAGCATCGCTAAGTGCCGCCTTAAATTGCGCGCCCGATTGGATTGGAATCGCGCAACAAAATAGCGGATTTGACTGGCGCAGTTTGACCTAATGGCTGTGGATTTAAAAAGTTATTTATAAGAATTTTAAGTAATAAAAAAGCCGACTAGAGTCGGCTTTTTTATTACTACAGCTAAATCAATTAAATTTTAATTGATTATTATTTTGCTGGTGTAGCAGCATCTTTAGCTTCAGCAGCGGCGGCGCCAGTTGCAGCAGCAGCAGCGTCTGTTGCAGCAGCAGCAGCATCAGTTGCAGCAGCAGCAGCTTCAGTTGCAGCTTCAGCAGCAGGAGCCGCTTCAGTTGCAGCAGCAGCAGCAGCAGCTTCGCCAGATGCAGCAGCAGCTTCGCCAGCCGCTTCAGTTGCAGTAGCAGCTGCTTCAGCAGCTTCTTCAGCAGGTTTTTCGCCACAAGCAACTAATGCAAGTGCTAATAATGCAGCTAATAGAGCAGAACGTGTCATTTTTATATTCCTTAAACAGAGAGAGTAGACTAAAAGTTGAAACCAATTACGGCGGACTACCTTTAGCCCAACCGAATGCACAAGATTTTACCAGTAATTGTAGAAAATTCCAGTTTATTTTTGATTTTACGGTACTATTTTTAGCAAAAAGTCGTTGATTTGCAACAATTTATCGCTCAAACCTCATTAAAGTCTTAAATGCTTAGTCTACTTTAATTAATAGTCGGCTGTTTTGACTATTAGATACGGATTGAGAGCCCAAAATTTTGCGGCTAATTTCATCTTTATTTTGCATGGTACCGCCAATATCCAGCCATTCGCCAAGGCTCAAGCTAACCACTGTGCTTAGCTCATTAAAATCAATAAATCCTTGTTGATTCATGCTTGAAATGCGCGGTGTAATTTCTAATTCTACTTGGTTGCCAACGGTGCGAGGCCGAACGGCAAAGCCAGTCGTCACTTCGCGCCAATCTGTTATACGCTCAATTTGAACATAGCGGCGCGTGATGCTGACCCATTCTTGCGTAAACGGCACGATTTGCCCGCTGCTAATAAAAGCGCGTTCGCCATCTAATACATTAATAAATTGGTTGCCGGTTTGGCGCGTGCTGCTAGTGTTGCGCTCAACTATTACGCGCCCGCCATTGCTTTGCGTGCGCCTAGTGTTAGAAATGGTGACATTGCCAGAACGGCCAGTGTCAAGAATCCCAGTGTCAATAATCACAGTGCCACTGGCTTCAGTATTGGATGACTGACTATTTTGTTGCAAGCTGTTGCTTACGGTAATTCGGCGATTTACTCTAGCAGCATCTAATTTTTCAATTAACGCTTCAATTTCGCGCATGCGCTCTGGCTGTGCGCGCAAAATAAGCTGATTATTCATCCCCGTTGCTGTGCCATCTAAGCCAACCATTGGCGTAATAGTAGGCAATAAATCGCTGGCAAAACGGTGTTGCAACGATATAATTTTAAATTCCGTTTCGGCAAAAACTGAGGCTGATTCTAGCGCCGATACTAACGCTAGGCTTAATATTAAAAAAACACGCACAATATATTGGGTCATATTTACAGCCCTAATTTAGTCACTGAAATCGCTTCAGTGGTTTCTGCCAACAATTCTTCAAAACGTAAAAGCAGGCTGGCGCTGGTTACAACATCATTTAACGCGTATTTAAAACGTGCTTGGTCAATATGAAAGCGGCGGCAGTAATGCTGCTTATCGGCAATTACAAAACAATCTTTGGCAATTTTGGCAAAATCATTGGTTTCATAAACCGTCATTTTGTGGCCGTAAATCTGCAGTAATTTAATTAAGCGCGGGCAGTTGGCGCTAAAAAAATGCGTATTTTGCAAAATAATGGTGAGCTTTACCTGCTCGCCTTTTTGTAAAAAAGCTTGCAATAAATCGTAACGCCTAATGCTGGCGTAATCACCCTTTTCAAAATCTTGGTCAAAAATACACAATTCACTGCTTGCTTGTGCAACCACAATATCCAAAGCCTGCTTATAATCGCGCTCGCCTATTAAAACACTGCTAGGTGCTAGCTCTGCTTTATCCATTGTTTACTCCAAATCAATAAAACCCGCCAAATAACTTTCATATAACACTTCTGCAAGCTGGGTTTGCAGCTCACTTGTTTGATTGCCTATGTTCAAGTAACGCTGATTAGCCAAATCTTGCATACAAGCAATTAAATTATCTGAAATAGTGAGCTTTTCACCGTTTAAATAATAGGCATTATCGGTAAATAGCATTTGCGATTTTAAATCTAGCGTTATTGTTTTTTGTTGAAGCTGGGCAATAAATTTAGCCAAGCTAATTTTTTTAGCAGGCTCAAAATACACGTCTGGCTTTGGTTCTGTTAAATATTGGCCTAAAAAATCGGCAACCGTTTTGTTATCCCAATTAATTTTTTGCAGCATATTGCTGACTTTATTCACCATTAATTCGTCTATTTTTGCTGGGTGATTTTGCAATTGCAAATCGGGGTCGCTATAAAGCGCATTTTCAGTGGTATTTAGGTTGTCTTGCAAATAGCTTAAAAATTCGTGCATTAATTCCTGCGTTTTGGGCGCTCTAAATCCAATCGAATAGGTCATACAATTATCACCCACCGCCACGCCCCAATGTGCAATTTGCGGCGGTAAATACAGCATATCGCCAGCTTCTAGCACCCACTCTTGTTCTGCTACAAAATTTTTAAGAATTTTTAATGGTGCGCCTTCAATTAAGCTTAAATCGCTTTGAGTGCTTATTTTCCAATGCCTTTTACCGCTGCCTTGCAATAAAAATACATCATAACTATCCACATGCGCGCCCACACCGCCGCCATCTGGCGCATAACTTACCATCAAATCATCCAAACGCGCTTTGGGTATAAAATCAAATTGGTTTAATAATTCAGCCGCTTCTGGCAAATAATGGTTCACGCTTTGCACCAGCAGCGTCCAATCTCTATTTGGAAGCTTAGTAAAATCGGCATCATCAAATGGACCATTTTTTACCAGCCACTTATCCGCTTTTTTTTGCACGATTCTGGCTTGCACATATTCTTCACACGCCAAGCCAGCCAATTCCTCTGGGCTTAATAAGCCAGTAAAGTTGGGGATGGCCTTTTTAATGAGTAAAGGCTTTTTTTGCCAATATTCAGCCAAAAACTGGCTGGGCGTTAAGTTATTTAATAAAGCTAAAGGCTGGTTGTTTGTCGTATTCATGCGCTTATTTTAATCGTGTTTTGAGTAAAGCATATAAAAATTGCGGGTCTATACAACTAGGTATATAGTAAGATTTATTGCAAAGAAAAAGTAGTTTTAAAAAATTTGAGGAGATTGTTTAAAATGAATGCGCCTGCTGATTTAGACCAAACTAATAACACTCAAACTTTTCACGGCGGCTGCCCGCACGATTGCCCCGATACCTGCAGCATGGTGTACACGGTACAAGACAATAAATTGATATCCGTGACTGGCAACAAAGAACATCCAATGACGCGCGGCGGTTTGTGCGTCAAACTCAAAGATTACGAAAAACGCCACTACCACCCAGACCGCCTGCTGTACCCCATGAAGCGCACTGGCCCAAAAGGCAGCAAACAATTTGCCCGCATCACTTGGGATGAAGCGCTGGATACCATCGTCTCTAAATGGCAAACCATTATCAAGCAAAGCGGCCCGCGCGCGATTATGCCGGCCAGCTATTTAGGCAATCAAGGCTTGGTGCACGGCTTAAACGGCGGCGATGCGTTTTTTAATCGCCTTGGCGCCACGGTAACTGAGCGTACATTCTGTGGCGAAGGCTCTTGCACCGCATGGTTGCTCACTGTTGGGCCAACGGCAGGTGTTTGCCCAGAAAGTTTTATCCATTCCAAATACATCATTATTTGGGCGTGTAATTCGGTTTCGACCAATTTGCACCATTGGCATATCATTCACGAAGCGCAGAAAAAAGGCACAAAAGTCGTCGTTATCGATTCTTACGCCTCTAAAACCGCCAAAGAAGCCGATTGGCATATTGCGCCAAAACCTGGTACCGATGGCGCATTGGCGATGGCGATGATGAATGTGATTATTGCTGAAGGGTTGGTAGACCAAGATTATGTGGATAATTACACCGTTGGCTATGCCGAATTAGCCGAACGCGCCAAAACCCGCACACCAGAATGGGCTGAGAAAATCACAGGCATTGCTGCCGATGATATTCGCAAATTGGCTAGAGAATATGCCACCACGCCGCCTGCTGCAATTAGGCTAGGGGTTGCGCTGGAACGCAGCTATGGCGGCAGCCAAGCGATTCGCGCGGTGACATGCTTGCCAGCCTTAATTGGCGCTTGGCGTCATGTCGGTGGCGGCGCGCTACAATTTCCTGTTTGGGAACATCCTTACCGTTTTGATGTGATTTCGCGCCCTGATTTAATTCCAGAAGGTACGCCAGTGGTGAATATTCTGCAATTGGGCCGTGTGCTGACTAACGAAATCAAACTAGATGTGCCGATTGAATCCATCATGATTTGGAACACCAACCCTGTCACGCAATCGCCCGAAACCGACAAGATTGTGAAAGGTTTAGAGCGCGAAGATTTGTTCACCATTGTGGCCGACCACTTTATTACCGACACCGCGGCTTATGCTGACATTGTGCTGCCAGCCACCATGGGCGCGGAGATGGAAGACATGATTCTTTCTTGGGGACATTTGTATCTTACCTATAACGCCAAATGTGTGGATGCGCCGGGTGAAGCGATTTCTAATAACGAGATTTTCCGCCAGCTGGCAAAACGTTTGGGTTTTGAAGAAGAAAACTTTAAATGGAGCGATTCGGAATGTTTAGAAAATTACGTCAATTGGGATGCGCCAGCCTGTGACGGCATTGATTTAGCCTATATGCGCGAGCATGGTTTTGCGCGCTTAAATGTGGGCACAAAAGATAATCGCGCCCCGCATAAAGAGGGTAAATTTCCCACACCAACTGGCAAATGCATGTTGTTGGTAGAAGGCGCCAAAAACTTTGTGGCAGGGCCTTTCCGCCAAATGTACGAAGGCTTTCAGCCGGGTGAAGATTTAGATGCGCTGCCCGATTATGTAGCCTCTCGCGAATCGGCCGATAGTAATCCAGCATTAGCGGCTAAATACCCCTTAAGTATTATTTCACCCAAAAGCCATGCTTTTTTAAACTCGTGCTATGCCAATGTAGCCGATAAAATCAAAGTTCAGGGCGAACAATTTGTGATGATTAACGCGGCAGACGCTGATATGCGTGGAATTAAAGATGGCGCAAAAGTACGTGTATTTAATGCGCGTGGCGCGTTTGAGGGCGATGCGCGCATTACAAAAGATGTGAATCCTGGCATTGTGGTTGCAACACTAGGGTATTGGCGCCAGTTAAATAAAGGCACGGTGAACTGTATTAGTTCAGCGGAGTTTGGGGATATGGGGCATTCGACTACGTTTTCGGATAATTTGGTGGAAGTGGAATTGGGATAATTAATTAATAGAACTAGAATAAATTTTCTAGTTCTATTTAATCCACTGCTTAAGGTATTTACGAGATTTAAGTTTGGTTTTATGTGGCCAACTAAATATAAAATGATGCTCCTCACAGCTTAAAACGTCATCAACATCTTTAATTCCGAAATACTCATCGTTCATATTTATTTTTTCAAAAATATCTAAATACTCCCCGTTAACCAATGATATAAGTTGTTTCGCATCCGTCTTTTTTATTCGTTCAGGTGTCGATATACGGCTATTTATGTTAATTGCTTTCTTAGAACGTTCTAATCCTACATATATCGATTGTTGTTTCTTCTTCTCAAGCTGATTTGATTGAATAAATCGAACAAATTCGGGAGAGTAATCAAATAAGTCGTTACCCACTAACGCAAATTGTTTTTCTGTATGTGAATACAGCAATGCTAGCCATTTTTGCTCAGACTCAGCATCTGCGAAGCCATCATTTGTTATGGAGCTGTAATAGTAATGAGATACCCATTTTGATTTAGCAAGTTCTTCCAATGCTAAAACTGCTAGTTGAAATGCAGAAGGATATGATTGGTTTAGATATAACAATATAGCGTCGCTATGCAACCTAAGCGAATTACGTAATGACTCTTTAGCAATACGTTTAAATTTATATTTAGAAAGGTTCGTTTGCATAATGGTTGTAAGTTTTGATGAAAATTGATGCTAATCTCTAGAGTTATTCTGATTAAATAGCTTAACAGCCATAGTCGCTTTCGCGCGACTGGCGAGTTACTTTGCTTTTGCTTGCTCAAAAGAAAGTAACCAAAGAAAAGAGCACCCCCTACCGCTTGTTTCCTGCGCTGCTATCAAAAGTTGGGCGCTGCGGAACTCGCCCTAACAAGCCACACAAAACATGGCTTGTCGCGGTGCTCAAACAGTCCTCGCTTAACCCCTCCCAACTTTTGATAGCAGCGCAGGCGCGGTAGCAGGGGGATAAAAAACCCAGATTATTATAAATTTAATCAGTGTTGGTTTTGTTTGCAATTCCTTTTTATTTCCTAATTCCGTCATTCCGGCGACGGCCGGAATCCAGTCAATTATGATGCTTAGCTTGGCCATTTAAAATCACTTATCTTTTAAACCCCGTCATTCTGAGGCTAAGTTTTATTTAGGCGAAGAATCCAGTCGTTTGAATGTGCCAAAAAATCATGAATTATTCGCTTTGCTCAGAATGACGTATCTAAGCATGCTAGTTTTGTCTTAAATCTTGCCTTAAAAAATGTTCATGATGGCTAAGTTATGAAGAGAATCGAGTCAAATAGGAGGCATAGATTGGCCATTTAAAATCACTAACCTTTCAAACTCCGTCATTCTGAGGCTAAGTTTTATCTAGGCGAAGAATCCAGAACTTTGATACTTTACAGCTGGATTCTTCGCTTTGCTCAGAATGACAGTAGGGGCATTTTTACTTTTATTTATTCGGTTTTACTTTTCCTTAACATCTTCAACTAAACAATCAACGTAAACTAATCGCGCTTATGTACGTTATCTAACAAAGACAAATTTTTAATTCGGCTATAATCGAATCGAAAATGAAGTTTAAAGTAGGCTGGTTTTTTAAACCCATGAATTTCAATACATAAATTTCAATTAAAGGTAAATAAAATGCGTAATAAAATAATCATTAGTTCTGTGTTGGTGGCGTTTGTGTTGGGCGGTTGCGCTAATATGACAGAAACGCAAAAAGGTACGGCTAAAGGCGCTGGTATTGGCGCTGGTGTTGGTGCGGTTGTAGGCGCTATTGCTGGTAAAGGCAAGGGCGCGGTAATTGGTGCGGCGGTGGGTGCTGGTGTTGGTGCAGTGGCAGGTAATGTTTGGACCAAGCGTCAAGAAGAGCAAAAACGCAAAATGGAAGAAGCAACAGCGGGTACTGGTGTTGCGGTAACGCAAACAGCGGATAACCGTTTGAAATTAGATATTCCTAGTGATATTTCGTTTGCAGTTGGTCGTGCAGATATTCAATCTAACTTTAGAACAATTTTAGATACGTTTGCAACCAGCTTGGCTAGCACGCCAAACAGCAACGTTACCATTATCGGCCATACAGATAGCTCAGGAACAGACGCGGTAAATAACCCGTTATCGTTAAACCGTGCCGCAAGTGTGCGTGATTACTTGTCATCACGCGGCGTGGCTTCTAGCCGTGTTGCCATTGATGGTCGTGGTTCACGTGAGCCATTAGTAGCCAACGATTCGGCTGCAAACAAGGCAAAAAATCGCCGTGTAGAAATTTTTGTAGCAGAGCCAGCACCAGTGGCGGCAGCGCAATAATTTAAGTAGGTTATTTGTTTTAAATAAAAAAGGGCTTAATCGCCCTTTTTTATTGCCTAAAGATATTAAAAAATTAAATGCGATTTATATAAAACGTATCTGACTTTATTAACACCACCAACTTTCCCATTCTTATTTGCCGTTCGCCGGTTGTAGCATTTTCATTCAACACAATACGTAAGTTATTACGCCTTAACCAGCGTTTAGAGTAAACCTTCTTGCCAAACGTTAATAATTGTTAAAAGCAGCTTATGTAAGGCATGACAAGAGGGAGTTGAGTCAACCCGCAAAATAACTAGACGTTTGAAATCCTACGTAATTAAATATTTATAACAATATACACAGGGGAGATTCAAATGAGAACAAACAAAAAAAATTCTATCATTGGCGCAATATTACTAAGTATTGCGGCAAATTATCCTATTCAAGCGATTGCAGACGATAAAGATAATCGCTTTAACGATCTCAGCAAGCATGAAGAAAAACACGCTTACCCGAACGAAAAAGAGCATAAAACATATAAAAAAGATGCTGATAAAAATCATTATAAAAATGATCGCAATCGTGACGATAAATGGCGCGATGGGGATAAAAATCATCAAGAACGCGGTCGCGACTTTAATAAGCATAAAGATGAGGACGCGCGCGAATCGATGAAAGCGTCACAAGAGCGTGACAGAGAAGCGCGTAAAAATAACCATGAGCGTACACGCGAGGCGGATAAAAATCGAAATGAACGTGAGCGCGAATCGATAAAAGATTCAAATGAACGCGACAGAGAAGCGCGTAAAAATCATCATGAGCGTACACTTGAGGCGGATAAAGCACATGATGAACGCGCACGTGAGGCAAGTAAAAGAACGCATTAATTACGTTAAATAAATGTATGCACGGTTAAGGCGGATTAGTTTGCGTAATCCGCCTTATAAAAATTAGCATTTGGCGCTGCGCACTTAGCTGTTTATGCCATACAAAAGCATCATTTTTAGTTTTTTAATTTTGCCTAAAACGGTAAAAATGCGGCCGTGGCAATGCTTTGCATAATGCGCGAAATTAGGCGTTGTGATTTTTCGGCTAGGCTAATGGCGTACAAATCGGTGCGGCCAATCATTTTGCCAAATTCGCGTTCAAAACTTAAATTGCGGTCTGTGCTTTTTATTTCGTTTGTTAGTAGGTATAAGTTACCGTTGCCATCGCGGCTGGTGGATAGCTTCCACGCGGCAATTTCGATATTGCGTGCGGCGTTGTAAATATTCTGCGGGTCTATGCTATCGGTGAGGTAAAAATCTTTTTTGTTGCCATGTGCTTTTAG
>JAYWCF010000330.1:0-8234 GCA_043780715.1 Methylotenera sp.
TAGTTTGGCTTCAAAATTGGACGTGTCTGAAGCCGCACTTTACCGCCATTTTGCCAATAAAGCGCAAATGTTTGAAAGCTTGATTGAATTTATTGAAGCCAGTATTTTTGGCGTGATTAATAAAATCACCACGGATGAAACCGATGGCGCAAAACAAGTGCAATTGATTATTACCATGTTGCTTAAATTTGCCGAAAAAAACCCAGGCATGACGCGCGTGCTGATTGGTGACGCTTTGGTGAACGAAGAGGAATGGCTACAAACCCGCATTAATCAGCTTTACGACAGAATCGAATCCAGCTTAAAACAGAGCATTCGTATTGCAGAAACCACCTCAGGCGTTAAAAGTGAACCGGAGATTCAAGCCAATTTGATGATGTGTTATGTGATTGGTCGCTGGCAACAGTTTGCTAAAAGTGGATTTAAACGTAAGCCGACTGAGTTTGTGCAGCAACATTTAGGGATGTTGTATTGAGGCTAAATATAAGCAATTAGAACTTTCTATTCCAAATAAACTAAAAAAGGAAAGGTTTTTAAGCCTTTCCTTTTTTTATGGCTAATAGTTATTACGATTTAGTGACGGTCGTGCCCTTTGCCGTTACCGCCTCTGTCATTGCCACCGTGGTCGCTGTAGCCACCTTGGTTGTTCCCACCTTGATTATTGCCTTGGCCTTGATGTCTATCTGGGCCATTACCTGGATGATTCCAATTACCTCGACCATCGTTTGCTTGGCCATCGCGTCTATCATCATGGTCATGCCTGTCATCATTTCTGCTCCAATAGTCTCTATCGTAGCGTCTTCCGTCATCGCCGCGTTGGCGATAATCTTGATATCTGGGGGCGTAAATGTTTTGGTACCAATTGTCTTGCACAAAGTAAACCAGCCTACCGCAAGCATTGTATCGGCCACAATAATTTGACCAACGTTTAGCATGGCCAGGTGGCACTCTTAAATAAATAGGCTGAGCGTAACGGTAAGCTGGCTCTACATAGATAACCCGCGGATCAGCATACAGCACTTGCGGCCTTGGGTAATAATCACCAATATCCAGCTGCCCATAAAAACCTGGCTGACCAATGCTAACCGACACGCCAGCCTGCGCTGAAGTGATGCCAACTGTAGAAATAGCGACAAAGGCGCTTAATGCTAAAAAATGTTTTTTCATCATGTAACCTCGTGGTGTTCAAAATTTGTATTGCTACAAAAAATGCCGTTTAACTTCTAATTAAATTATTAGCAGTTAACGCATTATGAATTTACAACGGTTGAGGTGAAATCGGGATGACGCTGAAAAGCTTGTCAGACATGTCTGACTTGGTAAATACATGTAAAGATTTAGATGTTGCGTAAAGCCTTAAAGCATTTGTTGAACGGCTGTTAACCTTGCTGCAAACACAGCGGTTTTTATTTTATCAGGCGCTTCAATCCCTTGCGCAATCGCGCCAGCATCTACGTTTAATGCCGCTTGCAGGGCTTTTTCAAGCAGCTCGGCTTCAAGTAAAGCGCAGTTTTCTAAACCTGTTCTGCCGCGCGAATCGCATTCACAAGCTTTTAAAAATTCAGCAAATCGTGCCGGTTGGCGAATCGCATCTAAATCCATTAAAAATTCAAGCAATGTATCGGCGCGCATTTTGCTAGCTTGATGCAATTTGCCATGAAACTTGGCCACAATATGCGCTAATTCTTTGCAATCGTTTGGTACACGTAAGCGTTTACACACATCTTTAAGCAAATCCACACTGCGAATTTCATGTCCAATATGGCGCGGCAGTATATCAATAGGCGTAGTGCCTTTGCCTAAATCGTGCATTAGCGCGGCAAAACGAATGGGCAAACTGAAATTTTGTTTGGCGGCGTAATCAATCACCATCATCACATGCACGCCGGTATCAATCTCAGGATGATGTTGCGGCGGTTGTGGTACACCCCATAATCTATCTAATTCTGGCAGAATTTTTTGTAGCGCACCACAAGCACGCAGTACCTCAAACATGCGGCTGGGTTTAGCTTCCATTAAGCCTTTGCTTAACTCTTGCCACACGCGCTCTGGCACTAGCGCGTCTACTTCGCCAGCTTGCACCATTTGCTGCATTAGTGCATTGGTTTCTGGTGCGACTTCAAATTCAGTAAAGCGCGCGGCAAAACGGGCAGCGCGCAAAATACGTACTGGGTCTTCTGCAAAAGCATCGCTTACATGGCGCAGGGTTTTGGCTTGAATATCGGCAATGCCGTTAAATGGGTCAATTAACGTGCCGTCCGCGCTTTTGGCTATGGCATTAATAGTTAAATCGCGGCGGGCTAAATCTTGCTCTAAAGTTACCTCAGGTGAAGCATGCACGGCAAACCCTTTGTAGCCAGCTGCTGTTTTGCGTTCTGTGCGTGCAAGCGCATATTCTTCATGAGTGTTGGGGTGCAAAAAAACGGGGAAATCTTTGCCTACTGGCCTGTAGCCTGCATCTAACATGGCTTGCGGCGTGCTGCCAACCACCACAAAATCCCTATCTTTTATTGCCAAGCCAAGCAGCTCATCTCGCACTGCTCCGCCCACACAATATACTTGCATTTGAGTTGCCACTTACCAATTACCTTCTGGCATTAATGGCACGACCTGCCGCACTGCGAAAGCCATCGTATGCGCCGCGTGGTGTGGCATTCATTAAATATTCCGGAACAATGGCTTCTAACGGTTTGGCAATGACGTTTAGCTCATTAGCAATCGGCTGCTGCGTTACGCTATCTAGCGCCATCGATTTCACGTTATCGCGCGTCATTAATTTAATTGGCAGCAATTCCAAGGCAAACGCTTGCGCCATTGATAAACTATCGTTTAAGCCAAGAATTGGGCGTTGCTTGCCCAAAATATCCATCACTGCTTGCACTAATTCACGCAGGGTATAAACGGTTGGGCCGCCTAGTTCATAGCTTTTATCGTAGGTATCAATATTTTCCAGCGCATTCACAAAGCAGCTGGCTACATCTTCAACCCAAATTGGTTGAAATTTGGCATTGGGTTTGGCCAAAGCCACCACTGGTAAGTACCTAACCAAATTAGCGAATAGATTTAAAAAGCTATCGTTGCGACCAAAAATGACCGATGGTCTAAAAATAGTGATATTGAGTTTTTTGTTAAAGTCGCTTAACGCCGCCTCACCTTTGGCTTTGCTGATTAAGTATTGACTTGGTGCATGGTGGCTTGCTTGCAAGGCGCTCATATGGATTAAGCGTTCTATGCCTAAGCTTTCGCAAATTTGCGCCACGCGGCGCGGTAATTGGTGATGCATTTCTTCAAATGTTGCTTTGCCACTTTCATGCAAAATGCCAATCAAATTAATCACCGCATCTGCACCTTTTAGCACTTCTTTTAAGGCGTGATTATTCATAATATCGCATTCCAACACTTGCACATTGGGCAATAAAAACAGATGTTTGCTTGCCTCGCGGCGGCGCGATAATACTTTAATCTGATAGCCAGCGGAATCTAATTTGGCCACAATACTGCTGCCAACAAAGCCTGCTCCGCCTAATACACACACCGTTTTTACTGTCATTACATTTATCCTAAAGATATTTATTGGCACTATTAATAATTACGGACCTTAACAATCACTATTAGGCCTAAAAGCTATTGGCCGGGCGCCAGCTGATCATTATTAATTAAAATAGCATCATTCGATTCACTATTTTCCCTATCGATAGCAGGAATAACAGCAACCGCTTTGCCTGGAATTGTACCCAAACGCTGTTTTAAGGTGCTAGATTTTAAACCCAATTGATGCGCGTAAATATGGGCGTTGGCCATCACTTTTTGTACATAACTGCGGGTTTCATTAAAAGGAATTGTTTCTGCGTAAATCGCACCTTCAAGCGGCTCATCTGCCATCCATTTTTTAGCGCGGCTTGGCCCTGCATTATAAGCTGCGGTTGCCAATACAGGCTGACCATTCATTAAATCAAGCGTGTAGCGCAAATAATATGTGCCTAAAGCAATATTGGTATCCAGTTCATGAATCATGCCTTGATGATAATTATCAATGCCCGCCTTACTCGCTATCCATTTGGCCGTAGCTGGCATTAATTGCATTAAGCCAGAGGCGCCTACGCCGGATTTTGCATAGTGCATAAAGCGGCTCTCTTGCCGCGTAATACCATATACCCATGCTTCATCAATGGCTTGATCGCCAGCCGCCGCCTTCATGGTACTGCGGTATGGCGTAGGATAGCGCAACGCAAAATCGTGCATTTCGGTGGTTTTATCGGCTGTAACAATGGCTAAATCGTGCCAATTTTTGCGCTCTGCAAATTCGGCTGCTGCTAATAATTTAGCGTCGTCAAAGCCTTTGGTAGCAATTGCCCACTCCGCTTTTGTTTCCCATTTAAAATCCAATTGTTGTAACGCAACAGCACGTTGAATGGCAGGAATATCGGCAAAAGCTTGCACAGCGGCCTCTGTGGCTTTTTGCGTCACAAGCGGTGCGGTAATAAAACCATCTAACTCGTCTTGCGCCAACCAGCCGTAAAAATGCCGTTCTGTGGATAATTTAGCAAACAAGGTGTTTGCTTCTAAAGTTTGCTTTTGCGCTTTTAAAGCGCGCGCTTTCCAATAGCGCCAAGCGCCTTCTTCGGCTTGGTCAGTGTCCATTTTTGAGATAACGGCCGCTACAACAGGCCAATTTTTATCGCGCAAGGCGGCACGTGCATACCAAGCAAATTGATCATAATCTAAATTGTCGCCCGCTAATTTAAACCAATCCATTGCCTGTGGCTCATGGCGTTGCGCGGCAAGCAAGGCCAGTCTGCCAAAAAACGCTTTCCTGTCGTCTGTAGTTAAGGCATCTTCAAGTTTGTTAAATAAGTTTAACGCTTGTAACGAACTGGTTTTTGCCACACGATTAAGCGTCATTAAATTCAGCTCGCGCCCTAAACGTGTTTTAGTTGAAATGGATTTTTTTGCCAAACTATCGGCTGGATTGGCATTGGCTTTATCGATTAACTTTAGTTGGTTTGGCTCAAAGCTGTAACTGCGTTTTAGGATACCTTTGGCAAGATTTATGCGATTATCGGTGATTGCCAATCTGAATCTGGCCCATATATCTTCTTCACTCAATATTTTGGCAGCTTGCATGCGGTCATAGAGATTGTTGCAATTGCTGGGTTGCTCTTTAGCTTGCATCCATAATGGCTTTGCTGCTTCAAGTGTGATCGTGTCACCCAATACAGCGTTAGCTTCTGCTGCATAGCAAGCAATGGCGGCGTCTTCTTGCGAGTAGTTGGGCAATTCAGCCGAAAATCCTGACCAATCTTGTGCTTTACCCAATTTTTTTAAGTACTCACCGCGTAGTTTATCGGCAAACGGATACTCACTATAAGTGTTCATAAAATCAACAACTGTCTGATTATCGGCTTCATTCAAGCTTAATAACATCAGCCAATATTCAGCATATGGCGCCAAAATATAGTGTTGATGTTGCAATTGCTGCGCATATTCAGAAAGCGCAATGGCGTTTTTTTGATTGTAAGCGGCGCGTGCCAGCAAGAATTCTTCATCGCCAGAGGCGGCAAAGCTAGTGTTTGCAAGCGTTGCCAAAAGCAAAACTGCATATTTTGTAAAAGATAAACGGCGCATATAAATTCGCTATAAGCGAATGACTCTCGTGACTAAATACAACAGCAATACAAGCACCAACATCCAGCCTGTGTACTTAAGCATTTGTTTTAATAGGGTTAAATATTTTTGTTGGCGGCTTACAAAATACATAGCCAGTAGAACCAAACTAGCGATAAAAACCAAAATAATCGTTAAACGGATGATAAACATGGTTTTAAATAAACGCAGTACCTTTGTTGTCGCTGTCTGATTTAATTGGCTTTAAGTAAAATGCGGCATCAAATTAGGGGTGAAAAAAGCAGTTTGTTCTTGAAAGCCTTTTGGCGCTTCTTCAATATGTTCAAAAGTCGCATATTCCCAAGCATCGGCATCGGCCAGCAAGGCAATTAACAAGGCATTATTAAGCGCGTGGCCCGATTTATAAGCGGTGAAAGCGCCCAATAAAGGATGGCCCAACATATATAAATCGCCAATTGCGTCTAACACTTTGTGCTTGGCAAATTCGTCTTCGTAACGCAAACCATCGCGATTCAAAATGCGGTATTCGTCTAACACAATCGCGTTATCTAAACTGCCACCGCGCGCTAATCCATTGGCGCGCAGATATTCTACTTCGTGCATAAAGCCAAATGTTCTGGCACGGCTAATTTCTTTAATATAGCTATTATCTTTAAAATCTATTTTGACATTGCTGCCTGAATTTTCAAAAACAGGATGGGCAAAATCAATAGTGAAATCCATTTTAAAGCCATGATAGGGCTCAAACTTCACCCATTTATCAGTTTCTTTTACTTCAACTAACTTTTTAATTCGAATGAATTTTTTTGCTGCAGGTTGCTCAACAACGCCTGCCTGCTGCAATAAATAGATAAAGGGACCAGCGCTGCCGTCCATAATGGGAATCTCAGAAGCGGTCACTTCAATCATCACATTATCGACGCCCAGCCCAGCTAAAGCGGACATTAAGTGCTCAACCGTGCTAACGCGCGCACCATTGTGTTCTAGGGCAGAACACATGCGCGTATCACGCACGGCATCAGGTTGTGCTTGTATCGTTGGCGCTCCAGGCAAATCGGCGCGCTTAAATACAATGCCTGTGTCGATTGCGGCTGGCTTCAAAGTCAGCGTGACTTTTTCACCATTATGCAAACCAACGCCAGTAGCACTAATCTGTTTTTTTAATGTTCTTTGTTTAAGCACTTAATTGTTTGCTAGCCAAAGCTAGCTGGTTCCCTTTTCTTATCTGTCCTGTTTCTTATCTATCTGGCATTTTAACAAAGCGCTAGCTGATAACAAAGCGCAAGCCAATTAATCGGCTTGTTTACGTAAAAACGCAGGAATGTCATATTCTTCAACACCTGACATTTTCATCGCCTCAACCTGTGCGCGACGATTGTTTTGACTAAACACCGCTGGTGCTTCGTCTTCCACTTCACCACCTACAAATACTGGCTGACTGTTCGTTCCTGTCATTAATGTATTCATCACACGCAATTCTGGTTTAACTTGACGGCGTGCAACAGCACCGTTTAAGCCAGTGGCAACCATTGTTACGCGCAAACGATCACCCATATTTTCATCAACCACATTACCCACAATCACGGTTGCATCATCTGCTGTGAATGCTTTAATGGTGTTCATTACGTCATAGTACTCTTTCATTTTAAAGCTAGCACTAGCCGTAATATTCACTAAAACGCCACGCGCATTCGCTAAGTTGACGTCTTCTAACAATGGGCTAGCAACCGCTTGCTCTGCCGCGATATTGGCGCGATTTGGGCCGCTTGCTTCAGCAGAACCCATCATCGCCATACCCATTTCGCTCATTACTGTGCGCACATCGGCAAAGTCAACGTTAACCAAACCTGGGCAATTAATAATCTCGGCAATACCTGAGACAGCATTATGTAGCACGTCGTTCGCGGCGCTAAATGCTTCTGTAAAAGGCACATCTTCGCCCAATACTTCCATCAATTTTTCATTTGGAATCACAATCAGTGAGTCCACATGCTGTGAAAGCTCTTCTAAACCATCAGCTGCCACTTTTGTACGTTTGCCTTCAAACGCAAATGGTTTAGTCACAACTGCAACCGTCAAAATACCCATTTCTTTGGCTACTTCAGCAATAATTGGCGCAGCGCCAGTACCAGTACCGCCACCCATGCCTGCCGTAATAAATAGCATATCAGCGCCATCAATCATTTCCGCAATACGGTCGCGATCTTCTAAAGCGGCATCGCGGCCTACTTCTGGTTTAGCGCCTGCGCCCAAGCCTTTAGTGATGTCGCTACCGATTTGCAATGTTTTAGTAGCAGAGCTTTTCTTTAACGCTTGCGCATCGGTATTCGCGCTAATAAATTCTACGCCTAATACGTTTTTGCTAATCATATGATTAATAGCATTGCCGCCGCAACCGCCCACGCCAATAACCTTAATGACCGCTTCTTGTGAATCTTTTTCCATAATTTCAAACATGTTAAATCTCCTATTTGCCTTTAATGTTTGCGATTAACTTGCGTTAAACGCTGCCCTATTTCTTTAACTTGACTCTAAAACTTAAATCTATAACTTGATTCGAAAACTTGTTTCTAAAAAAACCGCTTAAAAATTACCTTGAAACCAACTCT
>JAYWCF010000331.1:0-2939 GCA_043780715.1 Methylotenera sp.
CTTTAAAGACAAACCCAAACCGCGTAGAGGACCATGTTTTTGAATACTCTCTAGTGCGTATTGCGAACAGGTTGGATTAAACCGACATTGCTGACCAAAAAAAGGACTTAATGCGATTTGATACAAACGAATAAAAGCCACTAATAACCGGGACATTTTGTATTTAAAGCTTTTTATCCAAATAAGAAATTAATTATTAAAACTTTAGCTTTGTTTTTGAGCGCAATTTTAATGATGCTTTTCAATTAACTTTTGAGTTAATTTCTCAAACTCTACTTTTATTTGGTCAAATTCGATTTTTTTAAATTTCTTCTGTACTTGAACAACTAAATCTAATGACGGTAGACGATGCTGATTTAACCTAAAAAATTCGCGCAACACCCTTTTCATGTAATTGCGATGCACGGCTAATTTAGCGACTTTTTTTCCAACGACCAAACCCAAACGCGGACGATCAAAGTTATTAGGTTTAAAACGAATCACCAAATACGTATTTGCAATCCGTTTACGCAAATTAAAAACGGATGAAAAATCATCCGTTTTTAATAATTTGGCTTGTTTAGGTAATCTAAACTTTACCAATTGGTCGTTACTTAACTATTAATTACCCGCTGCAAGCAGCAGGTAAAATAATTAAAGACCTAGACGCGAACGACCTTTAGCACGACGCGCTGCAATAACAGCACGGCCGCCTTTAGTTTTCATGCGAACTAAAAAACCGTGTGTACGTGCACGACGTGTTTTAGAAGGTTGATAGGTACGTTTCATTTAATTCTCCACCGAGCGAATGCTACAAAGCCCATCATTAAACACGATTTTTGGGTATTTTGTCAATTACTATTTAGTTTAATCAACACATCAAATGGCTGTGGATAAGTCTGATTAAACCAGCTAAAATAGATTCATACGTAAATAATTTTTTGCTATTAATTTAAGCAAATAATACTTGATTCAATAATAAAACGAAGAATCTTAACAATACGTTTTTGAAAGTGAGATGTTTCTATACAAACTTGCTTAAATTCTATTAACACGATAACAATAAAGCTTGAGGTTTTGGGCAATAGATGAATAATTTTTGGCCTACCTGCCTAAATCGCTTTGAACAAGAGCTTTCAGCGCAACAATTTAATACGTGGATTAAACCGCTACAAACGGAGATGGTGCAAACCGAAGAAGGTAAGCATGCCATACGCCTCTTGGCGCCAAATAAATTTGTGCAGCAATGGGTAAAAGACCGTTTTTTAAATAAAATTGAAACCATTGCCGCTGAATTATTGCCCGAAAATACCATCATTGAACTGTGTATTAATCAAGCCAAGCCGGCAAACAAAGAAAGAAATAGTGATTTTAGAAAGCAGCTGCCAACACAAGTGGGTGATATTGTGCGCACCGTGCCATCGGCTGGTTCAAGTAATACACATGGTTTAAGCAATTCGAATGGTTCAAGCAGTACGGCAAATTCAAACCAAACAAATTCCGGCAAAGACGACTCAATTAAAATAAACAGCAATAGCCGTAATAGTAGCGGCCGTAGTATTGAGCGCGCCTCTGGTTTAAACCCTAGTTTTAATTTTGATAATTATGTAACCGGTCGCGCTAACCAATTAGCGCGTGCCGCGGCTATTCAAGTAGCGGGTAATCCTGGTGAATCGTATAACCCGTTATTTATTTACGGTGGCGTGGGTTTGGGCAAAACGCATTTGCTGCAAGCCATTGGCAACCAATTAAAACAACAAAAACCAGACGCTAAAATTCGTTATTTGCATGCAGAACGCTATGTTTCAGATGTGGTAAAAGCCTATGAAAACAAGGCGTTTGATGAATTTAAGCGTCAATATCACTCGCTTGATTTATTATTGATTGATGATATTCAGTTTTTTGCCAAAAAGAATCGCACGCAAGAAGAATTTTTTTACGCGTTTAATACTTTAATTGAAGAAAAAAAACAGATTGTTATTACTTGCGATACCTATCCAAAAGAAATTGTGGATGTGGATGAGCGTTTGCGAACGCGATTTAGCTGGGGCTTAACGGTGGCAGTAGAACCGCCTGAGTTAGAAATGCGCGTTGCAATTTTGCTGAAAAAAGCAGAAGAATCTAAAATTCATATCACTGAAGATGTGGCTTTTTTTGTGGCTAAACAAATACGCTCAAGTGTGCGTGAGTTAGAGGGTGCGTTAAACCGTATTGTGGCGATGGCAAACTTTACAGGCCACGCCATTGATGTGCATTTGGCCAAAGATGCCTTGCGCGATTTAATTGCAGTACGCGGCAGACAAATTACTATTGAGAATATTCAAAAAACGGTTGCCGACTATTACAAAATTAAAGTCGGTGAGATGTACAGCAAAAAACGTTCGCGGAATTTTGCGCGGCCTAGGCAAGTAGCTATGAGCCTTGCGCGCGAATTAACCAATCATAGCTTTCCTGAGATTGGCGAAGCATTTGGTAGCCGTCATCACACGACTGTGATGCATGCCTGCGATGAAATTGAGCAGTTACGCCTAAATGATCAAAGCATTGCGCGTGATTTAGGCTTTTTAACCCAAGTTATTAGGGATTAAAAAGTTATTAGAGATTAAAAATAAGATATTTAGCTTGTTATTGCCCTTGTGGATAAGTCTGCTTTTATATTGTGGATGAAAATTGCGTAAAACGCTTGTTTGCTAGGATGCGAATTTTGTACACAATTAGGCCACAGAAATAGATAGAGTTATAAACAGATGTAATTAGTTGTTAAGTAGTTGATTTTAATTTGTTATTAGAGTTACACACAGAAAAAAGCCGCATTATTATTACTATTATTTTTTATATTACTTTTTAAATAAAAACTAATGTGTTTGAATAAACAAAAATTGAAGCGTTAAATTTAGGATATGGAATGATGCAAATTAAAATAAATCGTGAAACCTTGTTAAAGCCATTAATGAATGTCA